>CAZEUW010000120.1:0-5375 GCA_964515425.1 uncultured Gemmatimonadota bacterium
GCCCGTCCACCGCCTGCCCGTTCAGCTCGTAGCTGCCGGCGGTGGGGGTGTCGAGGCAGCCGATCAGGTTCATCAGCGTCGACTTGCCCGAGCCCGACGGGCCCATGACCGCGATGTACTCGTTCGCGCCGACCGTCACGTCCACGCCGCGGAGCGCGTGCACGGTCTCGGCGCCCATCGCGTATTCCCTGGTGAGCCCCCGCGTCACGATGACCGGGCGGCCCTCGCCGCCGGCCGCGCCGTTCGTCCGCTCCGTCATCGTCCCTCGTCCTCCCCGTGCTCGATGGGTGGTTGTCGATGTCCAGCCTCGCTCACTCGTACCGCAGCGACTCGACCGGGTCGAGGCGCGCCGCGCGACGGGCCGGGAGCACGCCGGCGGCGAGCCCGATCCCGGTGAGGATGGCCACCGAGACCAGCGCGATCGGCCAGGAGAGCTTCGGGTTGGCGATGTACTGCATCGCCTGGCCGTCGGCCGGGATCGCGTCGACCCCGAGGACGAGCCCCGAGGCCAGCGCGAGCCCTATCGCGCCGCCCACGAAGGTCAGCATCAGCGCCTCGAAGACGAACTGCGAGACGATGTGGCGCCGCCGTGCGCCCACCGCGCGCTTCACGCCGATCTCCCGCGTCCGCTCGCGGACGACGACGTACATGATGTTGGCCACGCCGACCCCGGCCACCAGCAGCGTGAAGGCGCCCACCAGCCCCAGGAAGATCTGGATCCCGAGGCCGATGCGGCGGTTGATCTTCATGTTCTCGATGAAGTCCCACATCGGCAGCGCCCGCTCGTCCTCCGGCCGGAAGCCGTGCCGGGCGCCGAGCACGCGGCGGATCTCCTCCCGTACGTGGGGGGCGACCTCCCGGCTCGCGGGCCGCACGATGAGATGGTTCACGTACTCGCGGCCGTAGATCGCCCGGAAGGTGGAGGCGGGGACGATCGCCCGTTCGGCGTCCGGGCCGTTGCTCATGCTGGACTGGAACTTGTCCACCATCACGCCGATCACCGTGAAGGGAAGGCCGTCGAGCCTCACCGTCTTCCCCACCGGGTCCTCGGCGCCGAACAGTCGGGCGGCGATCTCGTTGCCGAGGAAGAGCACCCGCCGGCGCTCGGCCACGTCGCGCTCGTTGACGAAGCGGCCGCCCGGCCGGGGGTCCATGCTCCTGAGCTCCGAGAAGGCGGGGGCCACGCCCTCCATGTAGGTGGTGGTGCGCTCGTCGCCCCACTCCAGGGTCGTGTTGCCGCGCCCGTAGGAGGGACTGGTGAGGTCGACCTCGGGGATCGAGCGCTCGAGCAGCTCGAGGTCCCGCTCCCGGAGACGGATCTCCCGCCCCTTGGCCAGCCCCTCGAAGGTCAGGCTCGTGGTGCCGCCGTAGATCTTGAAGATCCGGTCGCCGGCGCCGAGCTGGCCGTCCACGAACGCTCGCCGCAGTCCCTCGCCGAAGGCCAGCAGCAGCACCACCGCCACCGTGCCCCAGGTGACCGCGAGGGTGGTGAGCAGCGCCCGCTTCCGCTGCGACTTCAGGTCGGCCCAGAACTCCTGGAAGAGGATCCTCCCCACGGCGTCCCCCTCAGCCGTCCCGCATGCACTCGACCGGCTCGAGCCGGGCGGCGTGCCGCGCGGGGAAGAAGCCGGCCGCCAGCCCCACCGCGCCGAGCAGCGAGACGGTGACCGTGATCACCTGGGGGGAGATCGTGGGCGTGCCGACGAACTCCTCCATCGGCACGAGCCCCAGCAGCTCCACGATCCCGATCGAGGCGAGGAAGCCGGCCGCCGCGCCGAGCACCACGATGCCGCCCGCCTCGGTGAGGAACTGCGCCAGGATGTCTCGCCGCCGGGCGCCCACCGAGCGGCGGAGCCCGATCTCGGGCATCCGCTCGCGCACGACGATGTACATGATGTTCGCCACCCCGATGCCGCCCACGCTGAGGGTGAAGCTGCCGACGATGGCGAAGAAGAGCTTGAAGCCGAGGAAGAGATAGCCGAATTCCTGCTCGAACTCGGACGTGTCCCACACGCCGAGCGCGTCCTCGTCTGCGGGGTCGAAGCGGTGACGGGCGCCCAGCACCCGGTAGACCTCGCCTTCGACCGCCTGCGTGCGCGAGGGGTCGGCGGTCGTGTAGACGAAGTTCGCCACCCAGCGGTCGCCGAACAACGTGCGGTGGGTGGTGGCCGGGATGAAGATCCGGTCCTCGTCCCGGGAGTTGTAGCTGGAGTTCTGCGTCTTGGGCCGCATCACGCCCACGACGAGGAAGGGGGTCTCGCCCACCCGGACCCGCCGGCCGACCGGGTCGACGCCGTCGGGGAAGAGCAGGGTGGCCAGCTCGTCGCCCAGCACGGCCACCCGCCGCCGCTGCTCGACGTCGAGCCGGTTGAGGAAGCGGCCGCCGCGCTGCGGGATGACGTTCCGCATCCGGCCGTAGACCGGCTCCACGCCGGTGATGTTCGGGCTGGCGCTCTCCCGACCGCGTCGGACCGGCACCCCGCGCTCGCTGTACTCGGGGCTCATCTGCACGATCTCGGGGATCTCCCTCCGGAGCGCCTCGCCGTCCTCGGCGGTGAGGCGGATCGTGCGGCCGTCGGGGAAGCCGGCGTGCGGGACCGTGGTGCGCCCGCCGAACAGCAGGACGATCCGCTCGCCGAGGCCGTGGAAGTTCTTCATCGTCTGCCGCTCGAGCCCCACCCCGAAGGCGAGCAGCACGACCACCGCCACCGTGCCCCAGGCGATCCCGAGGACGGTGAGCGACGACCGGAGCTTGTGCGCCCGCAGGTCGTGCCAGAGCGCGCGGAAGTGCTCGAGGACTCCCACGGCCCTACTCGATCTCCCGCGGCTCCGGCTCTACGACATCCTCGCCCTCCGCGAGGCCGCCGACGACCTCGATCTGGACGGCGTCCGACAGGCCCGTCTCGATCGCACGCGTCTCGCGGGTGCCGTCGGGGGCGAGCACCTCGACGGTGGCCGAGTCGCCCTCGAAGGTGACCAGCCGCTCCGGGATCAAGAGCACGCTGTCCCGCCGGGCGACCTGGATCTCGGCGTTGGCCGAGTAGCCCGCCCGCAGGATCGTCCCCTCCTCCGGCCGCAGCGCCAGCTCCACCGGGAAGACGGTGGCGTTCTCCTCCTGGCGCGCCTTGAGCGAGATCGTCTCGAGGGTGGCCGGGATGCGGGCGTCGGGGAGCGCCCCGATCCTGATCGTCGCCTCCATGCCCTCCTCGAGGCGGCCCACGTCGATCTCGTCCACCGTCCCGCGGAAGAGCAGGTCGTCCATCGCGGCCATCGTCATCAGCACCGTTCCCTCCTGGGAGGGGGTGAGCGGCACGACCGGGTCGCCCACCTCGGTCATCGTCTCGAGGATGAAGCCGTCGATGGGCGACTTGATGACCGCCTCCACGTTGCCGGAGGCGCTCTCCACGCGGCCCTCCTCGAGCAGCGCCAGCCGCTCGCGGGCCAGCTCCAGCTCCAGCCGCGCCTGCTCGAGCTCCTGCTCGGCCTGCTCGAGGTCCTCGGCGCTCACGATCCCGCGCTCCCGCAGCCGCTTCATGCGCTGGTAGTCGTTCTCGTGGTAGGGGACGTCCTTCCGCTTCATCTCGACGTCCCGGCGCGCCTCCACCAGCTCCTTGGGCGTCGGGTTGGGGCGGACCTCGAGCAGCGGCGTCCCCCGCTCGACGTACTCGCCCTCGTCGGAGTAGAGGCGACCCACCACGCCCGAGACCTGGGACTTCACGTCCACCTCGACCTCGGGCTCGATGTGGCCCACCGCCAGGGCCACGTCGGTGACCGTGCCCCGCTCCACCGCCACCGTCGCCACCTCGGACTCGCCGTCGTCGCCCCGGAGCACCGCCGCGGCGGCCGCCCCCACCACGACCACGACGCCGACGCCCACGAGGACGCGCTTCGTCGTCTTCTTCATCCGGACCCTCGATGCGGATTGTCGGATCGGGCCCCGCCGCGGCGCGGCGGGACCGGCTGGATCGATGGGCCCTACGTGGGGGGTCGGGGAGGCGTTTCAGCGGCGGGGCGAGCCGAGCCGTGGACTCGCCCGGCCCTCGGGATAGATTGGGGGCACGTGGAGGCGACGGTCCGAAGCTCGAAGAAACAGAGAGGTTGCCGATGACCGACGTGACGCCCGAGAAGATCCCCCGCAGCCGCTGCCCGCACACCGAGAAGCTGGACGAGGGCGTCACCTCCGACGCCTCCGCCTGTGACGCGTGCGGAGAGACCGAGCACCTGAGGCGGTGTCTCACCTGCGGCTTCGTGGGCTGCTGCGAGTCGCTGGCCGCGCACGACCACGAGCACTACGAGGAGACCGGCCACCCCTTCATCACGCCCCACCGTCAGGACTACGATTTCCTGTGGTGCTACGGGTGCGGCTCGTACCTGATGTGAGACCTCTTCCGGTCGATCCGACCTCGAGAGAGGGGCCTCGACCGCCCCGCCACCGCTCCGGGGGCTAGTCTCCGTGGAGGACCCGGAACCGTCGGGCGAGCGCGACGCGATGCGCCTCCTCCAACCCCGGGTCGCGCGACAGCGCTTCGGCACGCCATCCGAGCTTCTGTGAGGCCCGGTGGCGACCGTTCTCGGCGGCGACGGAGGCACCGTCCAGGTAAGCCAGGGCCGCGGCGAACGCGTCGCCACCGTCGTGCGCGCTCTCGCCCGCCGCCTCGAACATCCGCTCCGAGTCCCGGAGCTCGCCAGCGTAGTAGTAGAAGCGCGCGGCGTCGACGAACGAGGCGGTGCCGCGCGCGTCGCCCCGCGCGCGGCGGCGTCCCGATGCCTCGTGCAGGCGCGCCGATGCGAGCCAGTCCTCTGTCGAGGAGGCCTCGGCGAGAGCCTCGGCGGTGAGGGCGTCTGCACGGGCGTCGTCCTGTTGGGCCGCGAGCGGCTGAGCGGCCAGCAGAGCGAACGCGAAGCAGGAGATGGGAGCTGTCGAGAAACACATGCCGCGAAGGGATTTCACGCTGCCTCCGGAGAGGTGGGGGACGACGGTCGGGACGCTGGACGATACCGCGTACGTGGAAATCCGCAATGGGCCGATCCCTCCCGGGCTCCCGTCAGTCCTCGTCCGACGTCGCTCCGCCCGCCCAGGCCAGCATCCGCCACCCGTTCCCGCTCCGCACCAGCACGTCGGTGAAGCGGCCGTGGGTCGTCTCCCGCTCGCCGTCGGTCTCGCTGAGGTCCGACCACAGGTAGTGCGCCACGGCAGTGTTGCCGGTCACGACGATCGCCAGCGGGTGGAGCTCGTAGGCGAGCGTTTCGAACGCCTCGAGGCGCGACCACTTCTCGGTCGCGGACAGGCTCCGCGGCGCGGGGTTCTCGAGGCTCCAGCCCTGGAAGGCGTCGTGGAAGAGCCGGTCGTACCGGGTCGTGTCCCTCTCCATCGA
>CAZEUW010000120.1:5385-7616 GCA_964515425.1 uncultured Gemmatimonadota bacterium
AGGCGGTCCACTCGCTCTGGATCGCCTCCCACACCTCCAGCTGTGCGTCGGACCACTGCTGGGCTTGGGCCGGAGCGGTGGCGAGGGTGGCGGCGGCGAGGGCGAGACTGACGGCGGCGATTCGAAGTCGCATCGGGAGCTCTCCGGTCGGAGGGTGGATCGCGAGCCGCGGCGAGCGGGGCGAAACAGGGCCCGATGCGTCGTCGGCCGTATCAATGCGTCGTATATGATACTGCGGAAACCCCGGCTGTCCAGTGTGGCGAGGGCGGGCACCTCTTCTCGCCGCGCCGGGCGGCCGTGACCGTCGGAAGACGCCGAGCGTCTCCAGGAAGGGAGCGAGCCCACGAGGCGACCGAGCACCGACGGGAGGAGAGGGCCCCATGAATCGACCGACGAGCTGGACCGCGGCGGCGCTCGCGGCGGTGACGCTGACGCTGGCCGGTGGCGCCGGCCTCGACGCCCAGGAGCGTAGGGGCGACGCCGACTGGTGGCGCTGGGCCCTGGCGGAGGTGCTGGTCGACGGCGACCGGGGCGTGTGGGGCGATCTCGACCGGCGGTTCGACCGCGACCGCCTCCGCCGCCTGCGTCGTGTCCGCGCCGACAGGGGCCGTGGCCCCGCGTTCTGCCGCAGCGGCGCGGGCCATCCGGTGCACGGCCGCCGCTGGTGCGTGCGGAAGGGGTTCGGGCTCGCCGACGTGCGCTGGCGGCGGGCGGACCTCGGGGACCTGCTGTTCCGCCGCGTACCGCGGCGCGACCGGGCGATACTGGACCGCCGCGATCTCGGCGGGCTGCTCGGCGCGGCCGTGGTCGAGCGGCTGCTGGACCGCTCACGCCGCGATCGCTGGCGGGCGCCCCTCACCGGACGCTGGTTCGAGGAGTCGGGCGCGCGGGTGCTGCAGATTCGGGCGGGCGGGCGGCCGCTGGCGGAGCTCAGCGATCTGGACCGCGACGGCGTCGTGGACGTGCTGTTGCGGGCGGTTCGGGACTAACCTCGCCGCGATCAGGGCCCGCGGCTGCTCCCGGGCTCGTGCCGTAGGCGCACCCCGTCGACGTTCTCCAGCAGCCGCTCCGTCAGGAGCGCCAGCCGCTTGATCGCATGGGCCAGCTCCCGCACCGGGATCTTCTCGCCGCGAATCTGGAGCTCACCGGTCGCGGGGTCGAAGGTCCGCATCCGCCGCTCGGCACTCACCGCGTCGAACGTCTCGTCCGGAGCGGTGATGTGGTCGAGGTATGCCCTGTCTGGATCGCGATCCGCCAGCCAGCGGTCGAGCCGTACGGCGTACGGTGCGGCGTCGGTCGCCTCCGGCACGCGCCGGAGGACGTGATCGCCGTCGGGGAGCTCGAGCCGGGCCCTCAGCGCTCCTGCCCGCTCTCGCGCGGCGTCGTCGAGGGACGTCGGCGGCCACAGGAGCGAGGCGACGTTGGCGGCATGTAGGAGCATGCTCTCGAGGTTGCGGAAGACCTCGCGCTGGTGACGCCGACCCGGCCCGATGGTGTCGGCCGGCCCCTTGCCGAAGCGGTCCAGAGCCGAGTTGACCGCGGCATGTGCCTGCGCGGCGAAGGAGCACTGATTGTAGAGCTCGATCAGGATGATCTCTGGGACCGGAGGGGCCATGGCTTCCGCCTCGCACGGGGCCGGGTTCGGCGTCGCGCCTGCCTCAAGATACGCGAGCCGACGTGGGCGTGCAGGAACAATCGGCGGTCCGTCACGCTACGGCAAGCCGTCCTGAGCTACGTCGGCGTGGTCACGAATACCGCCGCGCGCGACCACGGCCGGCCGCAGTCGCCGCTGTCGTCGCCGGCTCAGGCCGGCGCTTCGTCCTTCCTCCTCCGGAGGCCGTACCGCCGCAGCAGCCACTCGTACAGCTCCGACCCGACCATGTAGCCGGCGAACAGGGCGGCGAAGCCGAGCGCCACGCAGAAGGCCACCAGGGTCCACTGCTCCACCCAGGGAGCGCTTCCGGGCTCCGCCGTCAATGCGCTGACCCGCAGCGCCGCCGACGGCCACACGGCGCGCTGCCCGAGGAGGGCCGTCAGGAAGGAGAGCGCGCTCACGCTCACGCCCGCGAAGCAGCCCAGGGCGAGGGCGGCGATACGCCGCCACGGGTGCGCGAGCTTTGCGAGCTCCATGCTCATGGGGACCTCCGTGTGGCTGACGCGGCCCCGTCTCTCGCTCAGCGGCCGGGCCTCCCGCCGCCGACCAGGACCACGCCGTCGCTCCCCCGGATCGG
>CAZEUW010000121.1:0-7585 GCA_964515425.1 uncultured Gemmatimonadota bacterium
GAAGACCTCGTCGAAGTCCCGGAGGAAGGCGAGCACCGCCTCCCGCGCGGAGCCCGAGGGAGGCCCGGTCGACTCGTCCAGCATGGCGTTGGCTTCCCGCACGAGGTCGAAGACCGCCGCCAGCGCCTCGCTGACGGCGAGGTCCCGGTCCATCGCCGCCACGAACTCCGCCCGCGCCTCCTCCGCCCGCCGCTCGAGCGCGTCCGGGGCCCCGCCGTCGGGCCCGGGATCCAGGCGTCGGACCCGGTCGCGGAACTCGATCAGCCGGTCCAGCGCGCGGTCGGCGCGCTCGAGCCCCTCGCCGGTGAAGTTCAGCTCGGAGCGGTAGTGTGCGCCGAGCAGCAGGTACCGGATGGCGGAGGGCCGATGTCCCCGCTCGAGCAGCTCCGGGACCGTGAGGAAGTTGCCGAGCGACTTCGCCATCTTGCCGCCGTCGATCTGCAGGTGGGCCGCGTGGAGCCAGTGGCGCGCGAAGGTCCGGCCGGTGGCCGCCTCCGACTGGGCGATCTCGTTGGTATGGTGCGGGAAGATGTTGTCGACGCCGCCCGTGTGGATGTCCAGCGTCTCGCCGAGCAGGCTCATCGCCATCACGGAGCACTCGACGTGCCAGCCCGGGCGTCCCGGTCCCCACGGCGAGTCCCAGGTCGCCACCTCGCTCTCGCGTCCGCGGTCGCCCCCCTTCCACAGCACGAAGTCGCGCGGGTCGTCCTTCGGGTACTCCTCGTCCCCCTCGGCCCGACCGGCCGTGCGCACGTCGTCGGGGTCGAGCTGGACGAGTGCCCCGTATTCGGGAAACGAGGAGATGTCGAAGTAGACCGACCCGTCGGCCGCGTAGGTGTGGCCGCGCTCCTCGAGGCGTTCGATGAGCGCGATCATCTCCTCCACCATCTCGGTGGCGCGCGGATTGTGCTCCACCCGCTCGAGCCCGAGGGCGTCCCAGTCCTCGAAGAAGGCCTCCACGACCGGATCGGTCACCTCGCGAAGCGACACGCCACGCTCCAGCGCCTCGCCGATCGTCTTGTCGTCGACGTCCGTCAGGTTCATGACCTGGGTGACCTCGTAGCCGCGGAATCGGAGGTAGCGGCGGAGCAGGTCCTCCCAGGCGAACGTCCGGAAGTTGCCGATGTGGGCCCGGTCGTAGACCGTCGGGCCGCAGGTGTACATCCGGACGCGCCCCTCCTCGATCGGGTCGAGGGGCTCGAGGCTACGTGTGAGGGTGTTGTAGAGCCGAAGCGTCATGGTCGACGGAGTGCGGGGAGATGCGCGGCGCTGACCGGGACCGTCGTGTTGCCAGCCGCCCCTAGCCCTCCGCCTGCACGCTTCGTTCCCTCGTGTCCGAGGCCGTGTCGGCCGCCGCATGGCCGAACGACTCGCCCCGCCAGGCGCGGTACGCCTCCATCTCGTCCGGATGCTCGCCGCGCCAGCGGTCGCGGCAGCCGCCGAGCGCGTCGTTGTCGAGCGCGACGATCATCGCGGGCAGGTGGCCAGCCTCGCGGGCGAAGGCGAACGCGTCCAGGGGGGCGAAGGCCGGTCCGCCGAACAGGGCGCGGGCGACGATCCATCCGTCGGTGAAGGCGGACGCCAGCTCCACCTCGCGCTCCACCGTGACCGAGCAGCGGACGGCGGGGCCACGCGACCGGATCATCTCCATCTTTCGCACCGCGTAGTTGTAGTACGCGCGGTCCGCTTCACGATAGTTGGCGGGGAACGCCACGCGGGCCACGGAGTCGTTCCGCACCAGGACGGCCTGCCAGGGATAGGCGGGCTCCGGCGACTCGGCCGTGACGGTGGGTCCGGACCCGATGTAGTAGAGGACGTCGGGGTCCTCCTCCAGGATCGACCGCAGCCGCCGGCTCTCGCGCAGCATCTCCTGCACCGCCGCGGAGTCCACCACCAGCGAGTCGCCGGAAGGGGCCCGCAGGGTGTACTGGCCCTCCGCTGGCCGGTCGGGCAGCGAGAGGACCGCGATCACGCCGAGGAGGGCGACGAGCCTCCCGCGCGTCTTTCGTGGCGGTCCGTCAGGCACGCGGCTCCACGGTGGCGGAGCCGGCGGCGCGGCTGCGGTCCAGCGGCTCGAGCCGGTCCAGCAGGCCGGCGAAGCGCAGGACGTCGTCGCCCGCCATGCCCAGCAGCTCCTGCTCCCGTCCGAGCAGCCGCTCCGAGCTGTCGCGGGCGGTCCCTTCCCCGCTCCAGCCCTCCTCGAGCGTCTCCCAACTGAGCTCCTCGGCGATCCGGGTGGCCACGTACGCACAGCAGAAGATGTCGTCGAGGTAGCCGTACGGGCCGACCTGATCCTCGGGGATCACGTCGTCGGGGCTGATCAGGTAGGCGAGCGCCGCGTCCGCCAGGAGGCGGTGCTCCCGCGTCATCCGGGGTTCGTTGAGGAGATGCAGCATGAGGGCGGCGTAGGAGGGCGCCAGCGCCACGACGTCGCGCCAGGTGCCGCTGTACTCGGCGACCTGCTCCTCCAGCGCCTCGATGAAGTCCGGCACGTCGTCTCCTCCCCTGCTTCCGAACCGCCTCTCCGGCGGGACCGGTCCCGCTGAAGACCCGGGCACGCCCTGGATACCCTCGCCGGGGGCAGCCCGTTCCGAGCCCGAAAACTAGCGGCGAGGCTCGGGGGCCGCCAACCGGCGGCCGGGTCTCACTCCACCGTGACGCTCTTGGCCAGGTTGCGCGGCTGGTCGACGTCGCACCCGCGGATCACGGCGATGTGGTACGCCAGCAGCTGGAGAGGGATCGCCGTCAGGATCGGCTGGAGCATCTCCTCGGTCCGCGGCACGGTCACCAGGTGATCGACCTTCGAGGCCAGCTCGTCGTTGCCCTCCGAGGTGACCGCGATGATCCGTCCCCCGCGGGTCTTCACCTCCTCGACGTTCGAGACGACCTTCTGATAGACCGAATCGGTGGGGGCGATCACCACGACGGGCATGTTCTCGTCGATCAGCGCGATCGGACCGTGCTTCATCTCCGCTGCCGGATACCCCTCGGCGTGGATGTAGCTGATCTCCTTCAGCTTCAGCGCGCCCTCGAGGGCCACCGGGAAGTTCATGCCGCGGCCCAGGTAGAGGAAGTTGTCCGCCTCGGCGAACACCTGCGCCACCTCGCGCAGGGCGTCCTCCTGGGCCAGCACCTGCTCGACCTGACGGGGCAGGGCCCGGAGGGCGGAGACGATCTCGCGGCCCCGCAGGATCGAGAGGCCGCGGCGCCGGGCCATCCGGAGGGTGAGGAGCGCGAGCACGGTGAGCTGACCGGTGAACGCCTTCGTCGACGCGACCCCGATCTCCGGGCCGCTGTGCGTGTAGACGCCGCCGTCGGTCTCGCGGGCGATCGTCGAACCGACGACGTTGACGATGCCCATGGCGGTCGCGCCCCTCCGCTTGGCCTCCCGCATCGCCGCCAGCGTGTCCGCCGTCTCGCCCGACTGCGAGATCGCGACCACGACCGTGTCCTCGTCGATCACCGGATTCCGGTAACGGAGCTCCGAGGCGTACTCCACCTCGGTCGAGATCCGGGCGATGTCCTCGAGCATGTACTCGCCGATGAGCGCGGAATGCCAGCTCGTGCCGCAGGCGGTGAGGATGAACCGGTCGGCCTCGTCGAGCGCCTCCGACATCTGCTCGAGGCCGCCGAGCCGCGCCGTGCCCTCGTCCTCCAGGAGGCGCCCCCGCATGGCGTCCCGAATCGTGGCCGGCTGCTCGTGGATCTCCTTCAGCATGAAGTGCTCGTAGCCGCCCTTCTCGATCGTCTCGAGGTCCCAGGAGACGCGCCGGACCTCCTTCTCGATCGGACGGGGGGCGTTGTCGACGCTCCAGTCGCCCATGTCCAGCATCTGATAGCCGTCGCGCGTGAGGACGGCCAGCTCGCCGTCCTCGAGATAGATGACGTCGCGGGTGTGGCCGAGGACGGCCGCCACGTCGGAGGCGATGAAGGTCTCGCCCGATCCGTCCTCCGAGACGCCGACCAGGAGGGGCGACCCCTGGCGTGCGGCGACGATCTTGCCGGGATCCCGCGAGCTCACCACGGCGAGGCCGTAGGCGCCCTCGACCTGGGTCAGGGCGGCGGCCACCGCCTGCTCCAGGTTCTCGTCGAAGGCCTCCTCGACCAGGTGGGCGATCACCTCCGTGTCGGTCTCGCTGCGGAACTCGTGGCCCAGCTCTTCGAGCTTCTGCCGCAGGACGTCCGCGTTCTCGATGATCCCGTTGTGGATCACCGCGATCTCGCCCGTGCAGTCGGTGAGCGGGTGGGCGTTCTCGGTGGTGGGCGCGCCGTGCGTGGCCCACCGGGTGTGGGCGACGCCGAGGGTCCCCACCACCGGCGATTCGGCCACGTGGCTCCGCAGCTCGCCGATCTTACCCGCCCGCTTGCGGATCTGCAGCCCGTCGCCGTTGAGCACGGCGAGCCCGGCCGAGTCGTAGCCCCTGTACTCCAGGCGCTTGAGCCCCTCCATGAGGAGCGGTCCGGCGTCCTTCGACCCCACGTATCCGACGATCCCGCACATCCTGCCGCCCTCCCTATGCCGTCCGCTCGGCGTTCGCGTCGTCCACCAGGCCCATCGCCCACCGGACCAGCTCTTCGGCCGCTCCGGGACTCGGCGCCTCGGCGATGACCCGCACCACGGGCTCGGTGCCGGACGGCCGAACGTGGACCCACCGGCGGTCGCCCTCCCAGTCCAGCCGGAGCCCGTCCTGATGGTCCGTCTCCGCGCCGGGTCCGGCCTCCCGCGCCAGCGTCTCGTAGAGCTCGTCCAGCGCCCCCTCGGGCCGCGCCGTCTTCCGCTTCACGATGTGGTACCCCGGCAACCGTTCGACGAGCTCCCCGAGCGTCACGCCCGCCTCGACCAGGGCGCCCAGGACCAGCGCGGCCGCCAGGGGGGCGTCGCGGGTCAGGTGGAGGTCGGGGACCATCACGCCGCCGTTGCCCTCGCCCCCGACGACCGCGTCCAGCTCCTGCATCCTGCGCGCCACGTGCGCTTCGCCGACGGGTGCGAGGGCCACCTCGCCGCCCGCCGCCCGGGCGACGTCGGCCACCACGCGGCTGGTCGAGAGGTTCGTGACCACGATCCCCGGCCGGCGCGAAAGCACGTACCGGGCCGCGAGGGCGAGGGTGAGGTCCTCGCCGACCGCCCGCCCCTGCTCGTCCACGAGGGCGAGGCGGTCACCGTCCGGATCGACCGCGAGGCCGAGCTCCGCGCCCGACGCGCGCACCAGCTCACCGAGGCCGCCGAGGTTCTCGGCGCTCGGCTCCGGATCCCGGGGGAATCGGCCGTCCGGCTCCAGGTCCAGCCCCTCCACGCTGCACCCCAGGGACTCGAGGAGCCGCTTCACGACGGGCCCCGCCGCGCCGCGGACGGCGTCGAGGGCGACCCGGAATCCGTGCTCGCGCACCGCTCCCACGTCCAGCAGTCCGAGCTCCGTGATGCGCCGGACGTGCTCGTCCGCGGCCCCCTCGCGCACCGAGGCGCCGCCCTGCTCGGCGGCCGGAGCCCAGATCGGACCCTCCTCGAAGATCCGCTGCACGGCCCGGCCCCGCTCCGGCGAGACGAACGTCCCGTTCTCCGCGGCCAGCTTCAGGCCGTTCCACTCGCCCGGGTTGTGAGAGGCGGTGACGAGGACGCCGCCGACCGCCTCGGGGTCGTCCTGCACGGCGAGGAGGCCCGTGGGCGTCGGGACGAGGCCCAGGTCGACGACCGATCGGCCCGCCGCCCGGAGGCCGGCCCCCACCGCCGCCGCCAGGACCGGGCCCGAGAGGCGGCTGTCGCGCCCGAGCAGCACCGGACCGTCGGGGGCCTCACGCATCTCGGTCGCGAAGGCCGCCCCGTAGCGCGCCGCGACTTCCGCGTTGAGAGCGGGGCCGACGACGCCGCGTATGCCGGAGGCCGAGACGATGCGCTCAGTTTCCATGGCGGGGCGTGTGGGGTGAGAGAGGTGCGGGGCGGCGCCGACGCTACACGTCCCGGGGACCGGCCGTCAGCCGGCGCACGCCGAGGCTGCTCGCACCCAACCTTCGGCGCAAGTCTCGGACCTCCGCCGGTCGAACCGTGGCGGCCGCCCAGCCGCGGCCCCACCGCGCGGCGACGCCGTGCCGCCGCGCCGCCGCGTCCGCGCCGCGCTTGAGCCGCAGCACGACCGGAGCCAGCGGCTGGCTCGGCTTGAAGCGCAGGAGGATCCTGACGCGCCGTGGCTCGGCGGCGACCTCGAGCGGCTCCACGTCGAGCCGGCGGGCCAGGCTGATCAGCTCGCCCTCCAGGAGGAGGGCGAAGCGATCCGAGATCAGCGGCAGGTCGTGCAACGTCCCCCACGCCACCTGCACGTAGAGCCGGTGCGAGACCGGCTCCTGGCTCCCCTTCTTCGTCGACGTGCCGTTCACGCCCGTGACATCGCTCTCGTCCCTCACGGCGCCCTCAAGCCCGCTCGGTGTCGCCACCGTCGTCGCCCGCCTAGCTTGCCGGCCGGCGCTGCGCCGAGGCGCGCGATGCGCCCGCTGGAGCCCGATCGGACGCCCGGTCCCAGGTCGCAGAGGAGGACGAGACGGATGGAGACGAGCGAGCAGGACGGGTTCGGCACGCTGGCGGTGCACGCCGGCCAGCGTCCCGAGCCGGCGTCCGGAGCGGTCATGACACCGATCTTCCAGACCTCCACCTACGTGCAGGAGGCGGTGGGCCGGCCCCGGGGGGGCTACGAGTACGCCCGCGTCTCCAACCCGACGCGCAGCGCCCTCGAGGGGAACCTGGCCGCCCTGGAGGGCGGCGCGGGCGCCGCCTGCTTCGCCTCGGGCCTCGCCGCCGTCGAGGCGGTCCTGAAGACGGTGCTCGAGGAGGGCGATCACGTCGTGTGCGGCGCCAGCGTCTACGGGGGCACCGAGCGCATGTTCAGGGAGGTGTGGCGGCGCTTCGGGGTCGACTTCGAATTCGTGGCCACCGAGGAGCCGGGACGGCTCGAGCAGGCCCTCCGCCCCGAGACCCGGCTCGTCTTCGTGGAGACGCCCACGAACCCGATGATGGGCCTCACGGACATCCGCGCCTGCGCCGAGGTGACGTCGGAGGCGGGGGTACTGCTGGCCGTGGACAACACCTTCGCCACGCCGGCCCTGCAGCGGCCGCTCGAGCTGGGGGCCGACCTCGCCGTCCACTCGACCACGAAGTACCTGAACGGACACAGCGACGTCACCGGCGGCGCGGTGGTCGCCGCCAGCCTGGAGCTCGCCGAGGCGGTCCGGTGGCAGCAGAAAGGGACCGGCGGCGTGCCGGGCCCGATGGACTGCTGGCTGGTGCTGCGGGGCGTCAAGACCCTGCACGTTCGGATGCGCGCGCACTGCGAGAACGCGGCGCGCATCGCCTCGTTCCTCGCCGGCCGTGACGACGTCGAGCGCGTCCTCTACCCCGGCTCGGCGGATCATCCTCAGCACGAGCTCGCTCGCTCCCAGATGTCGGACTTCGGAGGCATGATCAGCGTCGACCTGGGCTCGTCCGACCGGGCGCACCGCTTCGCCGAGGGCACGCGGCTGTTCGCCCTCGCTGAGAGCCTCGGCGGAGTCGAGAGCCTGATCAGCGTTCCGGCCGCCATGACCCACGCCTCGGTCCCCG
>CAZEUW010000122.1:0-2865 GCA_964515425.1 uncultured Gemmatimonadota bacterium
CCAGCTCCTCGCGGTCGATCGCGGCGTAGTCGGCGGGGGTCTCACAGCGCTCGAACAGGTCCTCGGTCACCATGTTCACGCGCTCGTCGGTGCACTGCGCCGAGAGAATCGTCGCGACCACCAGCTCGAGCGGGTTCTCCCAGTCGAGCGAGATCTCGAGGTCCGGATACTCCTCGGCCAGGATCGGCGCGATCCGGGCCGCGCGCTCCCGCTTCTCCTCCAGCGTCTCGCCGGTCTGCGCGCCGCCGCTCATCCGATCCCCCTCTCGCCGTCGCGGCCGAGCGTGGTCTCCTCCCCCCGCACCGCCGGCAGCTCCCCCGGGTCGGCCTCCTCGACGCCCAGCTTCCGGGCGCGGTCCAGCCAGCTCCCGATCTCGCCGAGCGTGATGACGCCGAGCAGCCGCCCGTCCTCGACCACCAGGGCGCGGTCGGTGTCCGCCGACTGGATGCGCTGGAGCACCACGTCCAGGGTCTCGTCTGGGGCGATCGTGGGGACCTCGTCCACCGGCTTCATCACCTCGGCCACCGGAACGTTCGGGCGGCGCTCCGGCTCGACGTCGGCCGCCTCGTCCAGCCCGACCAGGCCGGCCACGCGCCCCGCCACGATCACCGGGTAGGCGCCGTAAGGCCGCACCAGGAAGTAGGAGCGGACCGCCTCGTCGACCGAGACGTCCCCCTGCATGGCCAGCGGGTCCGGGGCCATCACGCGTCGGGCCCGGACGCCGGAGAGCATCTGGCGGGCCCGGTACTGGCGCCAGCTCGAGCTGGCCGCGCTGGCGAGGAACCAGCCGATGAACATGCCCCACATGCCGTTGAGCGTGTAGCCCTCCCAGAGCGACAGGAGCCCGATCCCGATCAGCAGCCAGCCGAAGAGCTGTCCGCCGCGGGTCGCCCAACGGGTGGCGCGCGTGGGGTCGCCCGTGATCCACCACACCGCCGACCGGAAGATCCGCCCGCCGTCCAGCGGGAAGCCCGGGATCATGTTGAAGACGGCGAGGGCGACGTTCACCACCGCGAGCGTGTTCGTGACCAGCAGCGCCGCGTCCGGCGCCCCCAGCGCCGACCCCGCCTGGCCGAGACCCCAGAAGCCGGCTCCGAGCAGCAGGCTGCAGAGCGGGCCGGCCGCCGTGAGGAGGAACTCGTCGGCGGCCGTCCGGGCGTCCATGCCCATCTGGGCCACGCCCCCGAAGATGAACAGCGTGATGCTCTCGACCTCCACCCCCCGCGTGCGGGCCACCGACGCGTGCGACAGCTCGTGCAGCAGCACGGAGAGGAAGAGCAGCAGAGCCGCCGCCGTGCCCGCCACGTAGTAGACCGCCTGCGAGGCGCCGGGCATCTGCCGCGGGAACTCGCTGGCGCTGAAGGTCCACACGACGAGGAAGAAGACGAGGAACCAGGAGTAGTCGATCCGGATCTCGAACCCGAGCCAGCGGCCGACCCCGAAGCCTCCGAACAGCCTCACGCCGCCTCCCCCTCGCCGTTCCCGAGCGGCACGGGGAGGGCGCGGCGGATGAGGTGGTCGACGCCGGCCTCGCCCGGGCGGCCGAACCAGAGGCGCCACCAGGGGCGGCGCCGCCGCACGACCACCCAGAGCCGTCCGGAGGCGAGGTTCTGCGGGTTCACGAAGAGGACGTCCCGGGTGGCGGGGACGCGGAGCCTGAAGGTCCGCTCCCGCCACCCGAAGGTCGCCTCCCGTGCGTCCGGCTCGATCTCGGTCTCCACGAAGATCTCCGATTCGATGCGCACGACCCCGTCGGCGTCCGCCGGCACCCACCGGTAGAAGTCGGGGTCGAAGTCCCACCCCGCGTAGCGACGGAAGTTCTGGTCCACGGCCTCGTCGTAGGCCTCCAGCCCCCCCTCTGCCGCCGACCACTCGCGATGGTGGAGCAGCTCGTGGAGCAGGGTCTCCCAGATCTCGACGTGCCAGTCGAAGGCGGGATCCCGACGGGACAGGGCCTCGAAGGAGCCGTGGTAGAGGACGACGCGCGAGCGCACGTCGCCGCCCTCCTCCGAATAGGCCATCGGCCAGTGGTCGCTGATGCACTCGCCGAGCGTGAAGATCCCGCCGATCTCGGGATGGGGCTCCGCGCCCGGCTCCACGACGAGGGCCTCCACCCCCGCCCGGAAGGCGGCGGGGATCTCCTCCCACATCTCGGACGCGACCTCCTCGAACCGCTCCCGGTCCACGCTCCGCCCCCCGCCCTCAGCCGTCGTCCGTCCGCAGGGAGGTGTATCGGCCGAGGTGGTAGACGAGCGGGTCGGCCGCCGCGTCGCCCCGCATGCGGGCCTGCTCCACCCGGCCGACGAAGACCGTGTGGTCGCCGGCGGGGACGTCCCGCACGACGGTGCAGTCGAGGAAGCCCGGCGCCTCCCGGACGATCGGGGAGCCCGTCGCCGCCTCCTCCAGGGTCAGCCCCCGGAACTTGTCCGGTCGGTCGCCTGCGAAGCGGACGGCGAGCGCCTCCTGGTCGGCGGCCAGGAGGTTGACCGCGTAGGCCTCCGAGGCCTCGATCGCGGCGTGGGTGTTCGAGCCGCGGTCGATGCAGACGAGCAGGAGGGGAGGGTCGAGCGAGACCGAGCAGACGGCGGTCGCCGTCAGCCCTGAGGGCGCCCCCGACCGGTCGACCGACGTGACGAGCGCGACGCCGCCGGCCAGATGGCCCAGGACCCGGCGGAACCTCGACTGCGATACCGGCATCGACCCGCCCCGAGCGTCCCCGTCACTCCCGGTCGTAGCCGTCGCCGTCGTCGTCCTCGTCGGCGAAGTCCACGATCCACAGGCCGGAGTTCATGTCCGAGAAGAAGATCAGGCCCCGGTAGGGCTGGGGGCCCCAGGCCATGGTGGCGTTCGGCCGGAAGGCCTCGG
>CAZEUW010000122.1:2965-7556 GCA_964515425.1 uncultured Gemmatimonadota bacterium
CCGGGCATGAACCACCCGATCTCGCGCCCCTGCCGGTAGAGGTCGCCTCGGAGCTCGCCCGAGACGTCGACCACCCTCAGTCCGCCCTGATAGTAGGCGACGTAGAGCTTCTCGTCCTCGACCCAGAGGTTGTGCGTGCCGGCCTCGGGGACGCGGTACCAGGCGACCTCCTTCGGGTCCTCGATGTCGGAGACGTCGATCACGTGCACGTAGCCGCGGGGTCCGTTCACGCACTCGGAGCAGCCGAAGATCTCGTCGCCGACGAAGACGTAGTCGCCCATCGGCACCGCGTGGTGGGTGTTGCCGTACGTCTCTGCGCCGAAGCGCCCGCGGTAGCTGAACTGGCTGACCAGGGCCGGCTCGGTGGCGGTGCCGCCGGCGATCCCCCGCCCGACGTCGAGGATGACCAGCCCGTCGTCCCAGTAGCTGAGGTAGGCGAGGCCGTCTTCGACGGTGACGTCGTGCAGGTAGCGGCCCTCGCGCTCGAGGTTCCAGCGTCCCACCTGCCGCGGCGCCGAGGGGTCGGAGATGTCGATGACGTGGAGCGCCCGGGTGCCGTTGTTGACGGCGTAGACCAGGTCGCCCTCGATCCACACGTTGTGCACGCCCGCGGTGAGATCCTCGGTGTGGCGGGCGAGGATCCGGGGGTGGGCCGGCGTGCGGATGTCCAGCAGGACGATCCCGTTCCGGCGGTCCGACGCGCCCTCCCGGGTGATGACCGCGATCTCGCGCGTCTCGTTGATCTTCACGTCGTTCACGACCCGGGCGTCGACCACGACCGAGTCGGTGATGGTCGGGTCGCTCGGATCGGTGACGTCCCAGGCGAACATCACGTTGCCGCCGGCCCCGGCGGCGTGGGTGCCGGTATAGGCGTAGTCGCGCCCGTCGACGCCCTCGAACACCCACAGGTCCGAGGTCGTCCGTCCGGGCACCGGGCCGTGCCCGACGACCTCCATCGGGCGGCGTCGCGGCCCGGCCTCCGCCGCCAGCTCCACGGTGGCCGAGCGGGAGCCCACGGTCGCCGTGGCCAGGAAGAGCCCCGGGCTCTCGGCGACGAACCAGCCGTCGTCGTCCACGTAGGCGGCCTCGGTCATCCCGCCGCGGGGTCCGGCCACGGTCCACTCGACGGCGACGTCGCCCACCGCCTCGCCGGCCGCGTCCCGGGCGACGGCGGAGAGCTCGATCGGGCGCCCCACGACGACCGACCGCTCCGGCGCCTCGATCTCGACGCTGCGGACCGGGTTCTCGACCACCCTCACCTCGGTCGACGCGCTCACCCCCTCGGCGTCGGCCGTCACCGTCGTCGTCCCCGGGCTCCGGGCGTGCAGGAGGCCCCGGGCGCTCACCGTGGCGACCGACTCGTCCGAGCTGCTCCAGGAGACGTCGACCTCGGTGCGCTCGCGCTGCTCGGAGAAGGCCCGGACCGCGATCCGCGCCCGGGTGCCGGCGTAGACCGGTCCTTCCGGAGCCGTGACCTCGACCCGCGCCACCGGCAGCGGGCTCACCGACACCGTCGCCCGCTCGACGACGTTCTCGGACGCGCCCCCGGGGACGGCGGGCGGACGGCGGACGAAGGCGTAGAAAGTCGCGTCACCGGGCCGGACCGCCTCCACCTCGCCGGCCTCCTCGTCCCAGCTCGCGGGCTCGCCGCGGACGGAGTGGCCGACCTCGACCCCCTCGACCGTCTCGCCGGCCGAGTCCACGGCCGTGACCTCGAAGGAGCCCCGCTCGCCCACCTGGAGCCGCAGCGTGTCGGGGCTCACGCGCAGCTCCGCGACCCGCAGCGCGGCGCGCTCGGCCTCGCCGAGCTCCCGCGGACGCTCGGCGCCCCGGGGTCCGGGCCGCGGCCGGTCGGCGTCCGGGCCGCCCTCGGGGCCGCCGGCGCCGCCCGAGCTGGCGCAGCCGACCGGGGCGACGAGGAGCAGGGGGAGGAGCAGGGCGAGGAAGGAGCGACGGGGCGTGAAGCTCATCGGCGCGGCTCTCGGTCGGAGGACGGGGGTCTCGGTGGACGGCTGATCAGGATTCCTCGGACGGCCCGACGCTCGCGGCCAGCCGGCGGTTCAGCAGCAGGAAGACGACGAGCGCGAGCCCCCACTGCACCAGCACCGTGCCCACGTTGAAGGTCGAGAAGGGGGTGAAGGTGGCGGCCAGGTCCGTCAGGTCCACGGCCTGCCACAGCCACCACCCCGTGAGCACGATCGCCTCCACTACCACGAGCTTGATGGCGGCGTTCCACCACCGCCCGACCGTGATGTCCGAGCCGCCGGCGTTGATGAAGTCGCGCCGGAAGCGGTCGGCGCCGTAGCGGATCGCGGCCAAGGCGAAGAAGAGCCCCGAGACCAGCAGTCCCACGCCCCACACCCAGTCCTGGTTGCGGAACGCCTCGATCGAGACGGCGGACGGCAGGCCGAGCACGAACCCGCAGCCGCCCACGATCGCGAGCGCGCGGCCCCGCCCGATCCCGGCGTCGACGAGGACGCGGGAGGCGAGCTCGATCATGGCGATGAGGCTGCTCCACGCGGCGAACATCAGCGCCACGAAGAAGACCGCCATGAAGAGGGTGCCGAACGGGATCTCGCCGAAGAGCTGGGGGATCCAGATGAAGGTGAGACCCTCGTTGCCGGCGGCGGCGAGCCGGGAGGCGATCTCCTCGGCCGGCGCCGGCACGACCGCGAAGACGGTGCAGAGCACCATGATGCCGGCCAGCAGGGAGACCGAGTTGTTGCCGAAGCCGAGCAGGAAGGAGTTGAGCGCCGTGTCCTCCCGCTTCCGCAGGTAGACCGCGTAGGCGACGATCAGCCCCCAGCCCGCGCCGGTGTCCCAGGCGTTCTGGCTCAGCGCGCGCAGCCAGATCTCCGGCTCGGCGAGCGCGCTCCACTCGGGCTGGAAGAGAAACTCCAGGCCCCGGAGCGCTCCGGGCAGGGTGACGGCGCGGATCGCGAGCACGATGACGAGCACGAAGAGGCTCGGGAGGAGGAATCGGGCGGCCTTCTCGATGCCCGAGACGCCGCGGGCGACGACCGCCACCCCAAGGCCCATCGCCACGGCGTGGGTGGCGACGGCCGCCCCCGACCCGACGTAGCCGTCCCAGAAGGAGCGCGCCGCCTCCTGCGAGGTCATCGGCACGGCCCCGCCCGCCGAGGCCGCCATCGAGCCGAGCCACTCGAGCCCGGGGAGCGCCCCGGAGGCGGCCACGCCCCCGGCCATGAGGGACCCCCACAGGTAGCGGACCGTCCAGCCCATGACCACCGAGTAGTAGAACATGATCGCGGTGGCGACGAAGGCGATCCACGCGCCCATCCAGGCGTAGCGTCCCCCGGCCACCGCGGCGATCGAGCCCACCGGCCCCTTGCGGACGCCCTTGCCGAGCGAGAACTCGACCAGGATCAGCGGGACCGACCAGAGCAGCAGGAAGACGACCCACGCGACGAGGAAGGACCCGCCCCCCTGCGAGGCGGCCTCGCGCGGGAAGCGCCAGATGTTGCCGGTCCCGACCGCCATGCCGAGCATGGCGAGCATGGTCCCGTAGCGCGTGGTGAAGCCCTGGCCGCTCACGTCGTCCCCGCCCCCCGGCCGGCGGCGCCGTTCGCGCGACCCGTCCCCTCCCCGCCTTCCGCCCCGCCGTCGGTGCCGGGGGCATCCCGCGCCGCGACCGCCGCCAGCCAGTCGGCCACGACCCGGTTGAAGGTCCCCGGCCGCGAGACGTGCGAGCAGTGGCCGGTATCGGGCACCTCCACGTAGTCGGCGTCCGGGATCAGCCGGGCGATCTCGCGCGACCAGGCGGGGGGCGTGTAGCTGTCCGCCGGCCCCTTCACGACCAGGGTCGGCGCCCGGACGTCGGGCAGGTCCGGCCGCAGGTCCAGCCCCTTGAGCAGGTCGACGCGACGGCTCGAGACGGAGGGGCTCACGGTGCGCGGCCCGGTGAAGAGCGCGTAGTCGACCACGTTCTCCGAGCCCGGGGAGTCGTCGTAGATCCAGACGCCCGCCCGGCTCCATCCGCGGGCCGCGGCCCGGGCCAGGGAGGTGGGGAGCCATCGGGTCGTGGCCATCGCCACCGGGGCGAGGAGGGAGCGGTTGAGCCCGACGTGCTCGTAGCTGACGCGGGCCAGCGTGTTCGAGAGCACCAGGGCCCGGACGCGCTCGGGCTCCAGGAAGGCCGCCCGCATCGCGATCGACCCGCCGAGGCTCTGGCCCGCCAGCGCCACCGTCCCGGTGTCCAGCCCGTCGCACAGCTCGGTCAGGTCGCGGACGAAGAGGTCGAAGTCGGCGCCGGCCGGGATCCGCGAGCGGAGGTCGGCCGCGATCACCCGGTGGGTGCGCGAGAAGTACGGGACCTGGAAGCGCCAGGTCTCCTTGATGCCGTCGGCGCCCGGCACCAGCAGCAGCGTGGGCCCGTCGCCCACGTCCACCAGCGAGACGCGCTCCCCGTCGGAAAAGGTGAAGTGGCGCTCGGGCAGCAGATCGCCCGACAGGTCCCGGATCGGCGGCGGCTCCAGCTCCCGGTTGCGGCGGCCCGCGTACCAGAGCCAGGCGGCCGCGGCCGCCGCCCCCGCCAGCCAGCGGGAGGAACGGCGCACGACCCGCTCTCCCA
>CAZEUW010000123.1:0-7485 GCA_964515425.1 uncultured Gemmatimonadota bacterium
CTGTCGCGTCCCGGCTAGCCCGGGACCAGCAGGACCTTGCCCAGGTTCTTCCGGTCCTGGAGCCAGCGGTGGGCCTCGGCCGCCTCTTCGAAGGGGAAGGTCCGGTCCACGGCCGGCCGGATCCGTCCGCTCTCGTACCAGCCGAAGAGCTCGGCCGCCCAGCGCCGCGCGTCCTCCGGGCGGCCGCGGATCCGCTGCAGGTTGACCCCGACCACCGCCCGGCTGTCGCTCAGCAGCCGCACCGGATTGAGCGCGAGCCAGGGCACGGCCGCCATCGTCCTGAGCGCGGCCCACCAGCTCCGGCGCTCGCCCGGCGCCCCCTCCGACATCCCGAAGACCACCAGCCGGCCGGTGGCGCAGAGGCACCGGTAGCTCTTCTTCCAGGACTCGCCGCCCAGCGGGTCGAGCACGACGTGGACGCCCTCGCCGTCGGTGATGCGATCGATCTCCTCCTCGAAGTCGAGGCTCCGGTAGTCGATGCAGGCGGCGGCGCCCCGCTCCCGGAGCGCGTCGTGCTTCCACGGGGAGGCGGTGCCGTAGGCGGTGGCCTCGTGCACGCGGCAGAGGTCGAGCGCCGCCATCCCCACGCCGCCGCCCGCGTT
Source organism: uncultured Gemmatimonadota bacterium (assembly GCA_964515425.1). Lineage (GTDB taxonomy): Bacteria > Gemmatimonadota > Gemmatimonadetes > Palauibacterales > Palauibacteraceae > CAYVFM01. Next base: position 603 of record CAZEUW010000123.1, read on the forward strand.
GTGGACGAGCACCCGCTCCCCGGCGTTCAGCGAGCCCATCACGCTCAGGGCGACGTGGGCGGTGAGATAGACCACCGGCATCGCGGCCCCGTCGGCGGCCGACATCTCCGGCGGGCGCGCGAAGACGCGGGACTCGGGGACGCACAGCACGTCCGAGTACGCCCCGCTCCCGGTGAGGACGATCACGGGCTCGCCCACCCGGTCGCCGCTCACGCCCTCGCCGACGGCGTCGACCGTCCCGGCCGCCTCGAAGCCGACGACGGCGGGGAGGGGCGGTGCGGCCTCGTAGAGGCCCATCCGGGCCAGCACGTCGGCGAAGTTGACGCCGGCGGCCTCGACGCGGACGCGGAGGTCGCCGGGCGCCGGCGACGGGTCCGGGGATTCGCGGACCTCGAGGACCTCGGGGGGGCCGTGGCGCGGGATCACGACTTGGCGCATGATAGGCAAAGCTAGGCGAAAGTCGCTGTCTCCTCCATCGACGAGACCTCGCATGCTTCCTCGCAACCCGCTCCCGCGCGCGCCGCTCCGCACGCTCGCCCTCCTCCTCCCGGCGCTCTTCCTCCCCGCCCTCCTTTCGCTCGGTCCCGACGCTCGAGCCCAGAGCCCCACCCTGGTCGTCGAGAACGGCCGGGTCTTCGTCGGCGACGGGAGGGTCCTGGAGGGTGCCTCGGTGGTGGTGGCGGGCGACCGCGTCCTGTCGGTCACCGAGCGTCGGGTCCGGATTCCGGGGGTGCGCCGGATCGACGCGTCGGGGATGACCGTGCTGCCCGGCCTGATCGACACGCACGTGCACCTGACGATCGGGCCGGGGGTCGAGGACGAGGTGTCGCTGGCGGCGTTCGTCGGCCAGCGGGTTCCCGGGTTCCTGGAGGGGTTCCTCCGGCACGGCGTGACGACCGTGCGCTCGACCGGCGACTACTGGCCCGCCGTCGGCGAGCTGCGTGACCGCCTCGCCACCGGCGAGATGTCTGGGCCGCGGCTGCTGGTGGCGGGGCCGGTGCTCACCGCCGAGGGCGCGCACCCGGCGCCCACCATCTGCCGCGGCAACCCCTTCTGCAGGGAGCACGTGGTGGAGGAAGTCGCGAGCCCGGAGGAGGCGCGGGAGGCGGTGCGGCGGCTGGCCGAGGAGGGCGTCGACTTCGTGAAGCTGGTCTCCGACAGCCTGCTGGCTCCCGTCCAGATCCCGGAGGCGGTCGTGGCGGCCACGGTGGCCGAGTCGCACCGCCAGGGGCTCGACGCCGTCGGGCACGTGGCCGAGGCGGACTTCGTGCGCCGGGAGGTCGAGGCGGGCCTGGACGGGCTCGTCCACCCGTACTTCCGGCCCCCGTCGACGGAGACGGACCGGTCGCTGGCCGACCTGCTCGTCCAGGAGGGCGTTCCGGTGTCCAGCACGCTGTCGATCCCCCTGATCTACGCTCGCCTGGCCGGCGTCGAGGCGCCGCCCGACGCGGCGTTCGAGGAGGGCACCGATCTGCACCGGCGGCTGGTCGAATCCGCCCGGACCGTGGTCTCGATGGCCGAGGCCGGGGTGCAGGTGGCGCTCGGCACCGACTGGTGCGCATGCACGGTCGAGCCGGGGAGCGAGGCCCACCCGTCGATCCGGCCCGGTGCCGTCGCCCACACCGAGATGCAGATCCTCGGCTGGGGCGGGATGCCCCCGGAGGCGGTGCTCCGCGCGGCGACCGCCGACGCGGCCCGCGCCATCGGCCTCGGTCACGTCCTCGGCACGCTCGAGCCCGGCAAGCTGGCCGACCTGGTCGTCGTCGACGGGAACCCGCTCGCCGACCTCTCCGCCGTCGAGGAGGTCGAGGTCGTGGTCCGGGGCGGCGAGGTCGTCTTCGAGGCGGGGGACGCGGAGTAGCCGGGCGCCCCGCTGGCCCGGAGACGGAGATCGGATGAGCTGATCGAACCCAGTGAGAGGAGCGTCATGCCACGCCGACGCGTCGTGATCATGGGAGCCGCCGGCAGGGACTTCCACAACTTCAACTGCCTCTTCCGGGAGGACGAAGCGTACGAGGTCGTGGCCTTCACGGCCGAGCAGATTCCGGGGATCGACGACAGGACCTATCCCCCCGAGCTCGCCGGTCCCCTCTATCCGGACGGCGTCCCGATCCTCCCCGAGCGGCGGCTCGAGGAGATCGTCACCGAGCGCGACGTGGACGAGGTCTGGTTCTCCTACTCGGATGTCTCCCACGAGTACGTCATGCACGTGGCCAGTCGCGTGATCGGCTGGGGGCCGAGCTTCGGCGTCTGCTCGGCTCGACGCACGATGCTCCCCTCCTCGAAGCCGGTGATCGCGGTGACGGCGGTCCGGACCGGAGCGGGAAAGTCCCAGACGACGCGCTACCTGGCCGAGATCCTCCGCGAGAAGGAGGAGGACGTCGTCGCGGTCCGCCACCCGATGCCCTACGGCGACCTCGCACGTCAGGCGTCGCAGCGCTTCGCCGACTACGACGACCTCGACCGCCACGACTGCACGATCGAGGAGCGGGAGGAGTACGAGCCGTACCTCGACCGTGGCTTCGTCGTCTACGCCGGGGTCGACTACCACCGTATCCTCGCGGAGGCCGAGGAGGACGCCGACGTGCTGCTGTGGGACGGCGGGAACAACGACACGCCGTTCTTCGAGCCCGACCTGCACCTCACCGTCGTCGACCCTCACCGCCCCGGGCACGAGACGAGCTACTACCCGGGGGAGACGAACTTCCTGATGGCCGACGTCCTGATCGTGAACAAGACCGGCACCGCCGACCCCGAGAACGTGGAGCGCGTGGTCGAGAGCTGCCGGAAGCACAACCCCGACGCCCGCATCGTGAAGTGCCGTTCTCGCATCACGGTGGACCGACCGGACCTGGTCGATGGAGCGACGGTGCTGGTGGTGGAGGACGGCCCGACCCTGACCCACGGAGGCATGGACGTCGGTGCGGGCTGGTACGCCGCCCGCCGGGAGGGGGCGGCCGAGATCATCGACCCCCGTCCCCACGCCGTCGGCTCGCTCGCCGCGACCTACGAGGCGTACCCGAACGCCGCCGGAATCCTCCCGGCGATGGGCTACGGGGAGGAGCAGGTCCGGGAGCTCGCGGCGACCATCGAGGCGACGCCCGCCGACGTCGTCGTCTCCGGCACCCCGATCGACCTCGGCAGGGTGCTCTCGGTCGAGAAGCCGATCGTGCGGGTGCGCTACGACCTGGAGGAGGTCGAGCCCGGGGTGCTGGAGGAGATCGTGAGGGAGGTGCTGGCTTAGGGCTCAGCCCTCATCGCGGTCGAAGCCCCCGAGTCGCTCGTAGTCGTCCACGAGCTCCAGGTAGCGTTCGCGCGATGCCTCCAGGTCGGCGGCCAGACGAACGATCGCGTCGCCGAGCTCGTCCGTGGAATCGAAGTCGGTAAGATCCTCGATCTTCGCCTCCGCCCCACCTGCACTCCGCGGTCGGATCTCGATTGACGTCCGATTCGCTTCCCATCCACGCCTCCGGCTGAAGAGACTGATCCGTTCGTGTCCTCATCCTACAGGCGCGCGGTCGGAGCTCGGCGACTCAGCCGGCCGGTTCGGTGACTGACAGGTGCGGGCTGGAGCCTCGAATCGGGCCGTCTACGGCGGTCTGTTCCCTGCCGCGGCCTCCGAGGCCTTCTTCCGAGCGGCCCGGCGCGCCTCCCCGGCCACCAGCGCGGCCTCGTGGGCGGCCAGCCACACGATCTCGTCGTCCAGCGCCTCCAGCGCGTCGGCCTCGGTCGCGAAGCCCTCGTCGCCGACCGCCGCCGGATCGTAGGCCTCGAGGGCCGCCTCGCGGACCGCCCAGGGGTGTTCCGCGGAACGGTCCCGACGGTGTTCCGCGGAACGGTCCCGCCAGGGCTCCCGACCTCCGCCCTCTACCACGCCGACCGTCACCGCTGCTGCTCCTGCTCCCGCCATCGCCCCCTGCTCCCGTCCTGAGGTGCGTTCCGTCCGCGCCCCTACAGTATACGGGCCGATTTTCGGGGCCTGAGGATCGTGAATCTGCCCTCGACAGGGGGGTCACGCAGCGAAAACGACTCGGGAAGCCAGCGGCGGCCGGCAGCGGGCGCGAGAGGGGCCTCCAGCGGGGCCCTGGCCCCCGATCCGGGAGCCGCCGATTGGTCTCAACCAGAGCTTGTCAAGCCCCGATCCGACTGTTGATCCCGGTGGCCGGTCGGCAGCTCCGGTCGCCGCCTCCGATCGGCAGGCTCCCTTCAGTCGTCCCGCTGATCCGGGTCTACCCGCTGCCCGACGTGCTGCGGACGGACACCGCTCCGTGACCCATCCGGTCCGGTCGGCGCCCCTGCCCTCGCCCGGCTCCCGTCAGACCCCGTCGCGCGCGGCCGGCGTGGGGAGGTCCATCGCCCGCGCCAGCTCCCGGAGCTTCCGCTGCACGCGCCGGACGTTGTCCGGCCCGGTCCGGAGCAGATGCTTCTGGGCAGGGCTCAGCGACTCGAGCTCCGGGTCGCGATACTCGTAGGCCTCCGCGCCGGACGGCACCAGCTCCACCGGGCCGTCGGGGACCGGCACGGCGACCAGCGTCTCGACGGCGCGGGCCATCGCGGCGTCGAACGGCGTCTCCGTGAAGCCCATCTCCCGATGCGCCTCCTCGAACAGCGGGTGGAGGCGACGGTACAGCCGCGCCGTGCCCTCGGTGTCCAGGGAGGTGAAGACGGTGACCGGGAGGTCGTAGCGGGCGTAGCTGGCCGAATCGATCAGCACCCGCCCCTCGGGCCGCCGGACGCCGAAGTCGTCCTCCGGGGCCATGAAGCCGAGCTCGGAGCGCGGGCTGCGGCCGCCTCCGATCGAGACCACGGCGCCGACGAAGCGGTGGACGAGGGTGTCGGTGGCGAGCCACGCGGCCCACTCCGGATGGGAGCTGAGCCGGGCCACGACCTCCCGCACGAAGGCGTCGCTCGCGTCCGCGTCCGGCAGGTCGGGGAAGGGCTCCAGGGAGGAGTCCGGCGAGGCGGAGGTGTCGCCAACCGCCGCGGTCCGGGCCGGCGGCACGGTCCCGACGTCCGAGCCCAGCCAGTACCAGAGCCCCGCGGCGACGAGGAGCGCGAGCAGCACCCCTCCGCCGATCAGGATCGTCCGGTCCGGAGAGTCGCCCTTACGGCGTATGGAGTCGCCGAAGCTGCGGACTCGCTGCTGGTCGGGAACCTCGTCGGCCTGGCTCATGGCTCCTCCCGATGCGTTCCCGCTACACGAGGCCCCGATCCACCTTGAAGGTTGACCACGTCCGCTTCAGCTCGAGGAAGGCGTCGACGTCGTCGCAGAGCAGGAAGGGATTGGTCGCGCGCTCCAGCCCGATCGTCGAGGACGGGCGGCAGCCGTAGTCGTGGCCGGGCCAGACGGTCGTCTCGTCCGCCAGGTCGCGGAGCACCCGCTCCAGGCTCTCCAGCTCACGGCGCGCGTCCTCCTCCCCGCTCGTGCCGCCGATCTTGCCGACGAAGAGCAGGTCCCCCGTGATCGCGACCCGGTGCTCGGAGACGTGCACCACCAGGTGGTCGGGGGCGTGTCCGGGCGTGTGGAGGAACTCGAGGGTGAAGGCCCCGAGCTCGAGCGTGTCGCCGTCCTCGATCGGCACGTCGGGGCCGGCCGCGGCGTCGACGTGGGCCACCAGGGGCGCCGTCGTGTGATCCCGGACGGCGTCGTTGCCCGCCGTGTGGTCGGCGTGCCCGTGGGTATTGACGATCGCCCCGATCTCGAGTCCCTGGGCGTCGGCCCGCTCCAGGATCGCACCGGGCTCGTAGCCGGGGTCGACCACGGCCGCGACGCCGGCCTCCCGGTCGCCGAGCAGGTAGCCGAAGTTGCGGTCGCCGCCGTTGCGGATCTGTTCGAACACGAACTTCACGGAGTTCCTCCTCCCATGGATTCGAGCGCCTCGTTCAGGTCGCGCAGGAGTGAGCCCATCGTCGTGAGGACGGCCGGCACCGCCTCTCGTCCGGTCTCGAAGGCGTCGACCCGCCAGCCTTCCGGCAGGAGACGCAGCACCGTCGGATAATCGACGGTCACCCGTCGCCCCGACGGATGCCCGGCGACGACCAGGGTCGTCGGGGCCTCGACGCAGCGCTCGGCCCCGCGCATGGGTCCGTGCAGGGAGTCCAGGACGGAAGCGAGCGAGTCCAGCATCCGGCGCCGCTCCTCGCTCCCCGCGGCCTCGCGCAGACGGGCCGGGATCTCGGGGAGGGTCGGGCAGGCGTCCATCGGCTCCGGATCGGCCACGAGGGCGCTGTCGATCCTGCCGAAATCGATGGGCAGCAGCCCGTTCGATCGGGCGCGCGCCTCCGCGGTGTCGGCGGCGATGAGCGCGCCGTAGTAGGCACGCGCGACCTGGTCGGCCGAGGCCTCGTCCCGGTCGGCATCCCGACCCACCTCCTGGGCCGCAGCCTGGGCACCAGCCGGAGCTACAGCCCCGGCCACTCCGACCGACACCAGCGCGACGGCCGCCGCGAGCCGGGCGCAGCGGAAGGCGGTCGACGGAGCACTCGCCGCCGCGTACGGGGAGGACGAATTCGGTCGAAGCATGGGCGGCCGTCGGTGACGATTCGGGAGACGGACCGGGGACCCGCGGCCCCGAATCTGGGGCCGGTCCGCGGATCGAGCAACGCAGCGCGGGAGGCGCGGAAGGCCGGTGGGCGGGCGACGAGGGGCGGGCCCTCACCGGACGTCCGGCGAGGGCCCGCCGGTCCTTCGCCGCGATCCCGGTGATCCAGCGTGCCGCGGCCGCGTGGTCGCCGCGGATCAGCCGCCGGTCGGGACGCTCAGGTCCTCCTTCAGGGTGAGCTGCATCCGCGTGCCCTCGGACACCCTGAGCTCCGTGCCCTTGTTCGCGACGACGATGGCGGTGCTCACCGCCATGCCGGCCATGCCGCCGGCCACTGCACC
>CAZEUW010000124.1:0-7392 GCA_964515425.1 uncultured Gemmatimonadota bacterium
GCTCCGCGCCCGGACGGCCGAGGCGAAGCTCCAGGTCGAGCTCGCCCAGCTCCAGTACCTGCGGCCGCGGCTGAAGCGGATGTGGACCCACCTCGCCCGGCAGGCCGGCGGCATCGGGGCCCGGGGCCCGGGTGAGCAGCAGATCGAGACCGACCGGCGGCTGATCGACAGGCGGATCACGATGCTGCGCGACCGTCTCGAGGACGTGGCGGCGTCGCGCGACGTCCAGCGCCAGCGCCGTCGGGACGAGTTCCAGGTCGCGCTCGTGGGCTACACGAACGCGGGCAAGTCCTCGATGCTCGGAAAGCTCTCCGACAGCGACCTCTTCGTCGAGGACCAGCTGTTCGCGACCCTCGACTCGGCCACCCGACGCGTCGAGCTGGGCGAGGGCTACGGCGCGCTGGTCACCGACACGGTCGGCTTCATCCGCAAGCTGCCCCACCATCTGGTCGCCTCCTTCCGGGCCACCCTCGAGGAGGTCGAGGCGGCGGACCTGCTGCTCCACGTGGTGGACGCGTCCGCCTCGAACTGGGAACACCAGGTGGAGACGGTGAACCGCGTGCTCGCCGACATGGACGCCTCCCTGGAGAACGTGGTCCTCGCCTTCCACAAGGTGGACCGGCTCACGGCGCGCCAGGAGCGCGAGCTGCGCGAGCGGGCCGCCAACGACGGGCTGGGGCCCAGCGTGCTCACCAGCGTGGAGCGCGAGGACGGCGTGGAGCCCGTGCGGGAGCTCGTGCTCCATCGCATCCGGAGCCGGCGTCCCACGGTCAGGGTGGTCGTGCCGGCGGCCGACGGCCGCACCCTGGCCGAGGCGTACGAGGAGGGCGAGGTGCTCACGCGCGAGCAGAACGGCACGGAGATCGTGATCGTGGCGCGGGTGCCGGAGGCGGTGGTGGGACGCTGGGAGGGACGACGGGACCTCCGGGTGCAGCGACAGGACGCCGCTTGAGCGGGTCCCCCCCGCTCGTCGTCGTCGGTCCGGGCCGGCTGGGCGGCTCGGTGGCGGCCGCACTCGAGGATCGCGACGGTCCCGTGGTGCTCGCCGGGCGGCGTCCCGACCTCCCGACCGATCTCCTCGTCCGCCCCGGCCTGACCCTGCTGTTCACCGTCTCCGACGACGCGCTCGAGGGGGCGGCCCGCACGTGGTCGGAGCGCTTCGAGCCCCTGGAGCCGACCCCCGGCCGCGTGGCGCTCCACTCCAGCGGCGTCGACGGACCCGAGGTCCTGGATGCCCTCCGGGCACGGGGCTTCTCTGTCGGCTGCTGGCATCCGCTCGTCGCGATCCCGTCGCCGGACCCGGCGGCCCTCCGCGGCGTGACCTGCGGGGTGCGGGGGGACGGGGAGGCCGTCGAGCGTGCACGCGCGCTGTGCGCGAGCGTCGGCGCGGCGGCCCTCCGCCTCGACGACGTCGAGGGCGTGCGCTACCACGCGGCGGCGGTGTTCGCCTCGAACTTCCTGGTGGCCTGCCTTTCGGTGGCCGTCGACGAGCTGGGGGCCGCCACCGAGGGGGAGGCGCGGCTCGAGCACATCCTCCCGCTCGCGCGGGCGGCGCTGTCGGGCGCCGCCGAGCACGGTCTCGCGGACGGGCTGACCGGCCCGGTGCGCAGAGGGGACGCGGGGACCGTGCGACGTCACCTGACGGCGCTCGGCTCCGAGAGGGCGGAGCTCTACCGGGGACTGGCCCGTGAGTTGCTCGCGCTCGTGGAGGCCGATCTGACGGCGCCGGAGCGGGAGGGGATCGCGGCGGCGCTCGGCGACGGAGCCACCGGAGACGAGGAGGCGGGATGAGGCTCGGGATCAACGTGGACCACGTGGCGACCGTGCGCGAGGCACGGCGCACGGACGAGCCGGATCCCGTGCGGGCCGCCGTCCTCGCCGAGCTGGGCGGGGCGGACCTGGTGACCGTGCATCTGCGCGAGGACCGCCGCCACGTCCAGGAGCGGGACGTGGAGCTGCTGCTGGCCACCGTGCGCACCGGCGTCAACCTGGAGCTGGCGGCCGACGACGCGGTGCTCGAGCTCGCCGAGGGCTGGGAGCCCGCGCAGGCCACCCTCGTGCCGGAGCGGCGCGAGGAGGTCACGACCGAGGGCGGCCTGGACCTCGGGGGCCCGGGCCGCGATCGGATCGCGGCGGCCGTCGAGCGCCTCCGGGAGGCGGGCGTGCACACCTCCCTCTTCATCGATCCGGACGTCGAGGCGGTGGAGCGCGCGGCCGCGATCGGAGCCGACGCCGTGGAGCTCCACACCGGCGAGTACGCCAACGCGGGCCCGGCCGCGGAGCGCGAGCGCCAGCTCGAGCGCCTGCGCGCCGCCGCCGCCGCCGTCCGTGACCGGGGCCTGGGGGCGCACGCCGGCCACGGGCTCACCTACGAGAACGTGACCCCCGTCGCCGCCGTCCCCGAACTCGAGGAGCTCAACATCGGCCACTCGGTCGTCAGCCGTTCGATCTTCGTCGGCATGGAGCGCGCGGTCCGGGAGATGGCGGAGCTCCTCCGCCGGGCGCGGCTCGGGGTGGGATGACGCTTCGACCGTGAAGGGCCATCGGGGGAAGGCCCTGGCGGGCCTCGCGGTGACCGTCGTCCTGCTGTGGTGGGCCCTGCGGGACGTCTCCTTCGCCCGGGTCCTCGGCCACGTCAGGGCGGCCGATCCGGGCTGGCTGGCGGCGATGGTGGTGACCGCCACGCTCGTGTTCCTGCCGCGCACCTGGCGGTGGCGCGTCCTGCTGGCGCCGGTGGCCGCCACGACCTCCTTCGGGTCCCGTTTCGGCGCGGTGTGCATCGGCTTCATGACGAACAACCTCCTGCCGGCCCGCCTGGGCGAGTTCGCGCGCGCCTTCTCGCTCTCGCGCGTCGAGCCGGTCGGGATGAGCGCCGCGTTCGGCTCGCTGGTCGTCGAGCGGATCTTCGACGGCGTGGTGCTGGCGGCTTTCCTGGGGATCGCGGTCGCGGCGCCCGGGTCCCCCCTCGCCGGAGGCGACAACGAGAGCATCCGGCGGATCGCGGTCGCCAGCAGCACCATCTTCCTCGGCGCGGGCGTCTTCCTCTGGGTGATGGCCCGCTACCCGCGCAGGGTCCTCACGACGTTCGAGCACACCGCCGGTCGGATCCTCACGCCCGACCTCACCGACCGCGGCGTCGAGATCCTGGCGTCCTTCATCGAGGGGCTCGGCGCCCTGCACAGGATCCCCGTCTTCCTCCGCACCCTCGCCTGGACCTTCGTGGTGTGGCTGGTCGCGGCGGTCAGCGTCTGGTGCGGCTTCCTCGCCTTCGGGATCGAGTCCCCGGGCTTCATGGGAGCGATCTTCCTGCAGTCGATCATCGGCTTCGCCGTCGCGATCCCCTCCAGCCCGGGCTTCTTCGGCCCGTTCGAGGCCGCGTGCCGGTTCGGCCTGACCTTCTACGGTGTCGAGGCCTCCCGCATCGTCGGTTTCGCCGTCGGCTACCACGTCCTCACTTTCATCCCGATCACCCTGCTCGGCCTGTGGTACGCCCGGCGGCTCGGGATCCGGTGGGCCGAGCTCGAGCGGAGCGAGCAGATCGTCGGGGCCGCCGTCGACGCGGAGGAGGGGCCGGGCCGCCCGACGGGCGCTCCGGACCGTGCGGCGGACGAACCGGCCGGCACGAGGAGGGACGCCGATGACTGAGGACGGGAGGCTGCGCCTCGAAGCGCACGCCAAGGCCAACCTCCTGCTCCGGGTGCTGGGGCGGGAGGAGGACGGCTTCCACTCGCTCGAGACCCTCTTCGTGCGGCTGTCGCTGGCCGACGAGCTCGAGATCGAGATCGGCCGGGAGGAGCTGGGGCTGACGGTGGAGCCTGCCGTCGAGGAGGCGGAGCCGGCGGAGGGTCCGGGCGGCGCGCCGCCGGGGCCGGAGTACCTCTGATGGCAGGCCGCCGAGCGGTTCTACGCCGCGGCCGACCTCCGGCCGCAGGCGCACGTCACGCTCAGCAAGCGGATCCCGGTGGCCGCCGGCCTGGGCGGAGGGAGCGCGGACGCCGCGGCCGTGCTACGGGGGCTGAGCGAGCTTCACGACCGACCGCTGTCGGGCTCGCGGCTGCTGCAGCTGGCGGCCGAAGTCGGCAGCGACGTCCCCTTCGCCCTGCTGGACTGCCGGGCGGCGCTGGCGTGGGGACGGGGGTCGAGGCTCCTGCCGCTGAGCCCCCCGCCGCCGCGGCCCGCGCTGGTCGTGGCGCCCCGCTGGGGGATCCGTACCGCCGACGCCTACGGCTGGCTCGACGAGGAGCGCCGGGAGGAGGCGGCCGCCGGAGACGGCGAGACGGGACCGGCCGGGCCGGCCTTCCTGCCCGAGCCGTCCGAGCTGGGCCGCTGGGAGGTGCTGCGATCCCTGGCCGCGAACGACTTCGAGGGGCCCGTCTTCGAGTTCGCGCCCGCGCTGCGGGAGCTGCGCGACGAGCTCGCCGCCGAGGCGGAGGGACCGGTCCTGCTCTGCGGCAGCGGGTCGGCGCTGCTGGCGGTCTTCGAGGAGTCCGAGCGCCGGGACGCGGCCGCCGAGCGGTTGGGCGACCGCGACGCGGGGCGCGTGATCCCCACCACGGTCCCGGCCTAGGGAACCCAGCGCGGGCGGGTCATCCAGCGGTCGTGGTATCGCTGGAGGTCGAGCACCTCGGCGTCCAGCGCGATCCGCTCCCCCTTGGGCGTGTCGACGGCCTCGAGGGCCTCGGCGAGCCGCTCCCACACGAGCCGGTCCGTCTCCAGGCGCAGGGGGTGCGGATGGGACTCGAGCCGCTTGACGCTCGGGTTCGTGTTGATCTCGTACACCTCGACCCGGCCGTCGACGACCGAGAAGTCGGCGCGCCCGTACTCGATCTCGGCCGCCCGGAAGGCGGGCCACACGTCGTCCTCGTATCGGTTCGTCCGCACGACCTCCTGCTCGTCGCGGTACATCTCCTCGTCCGCGATCCCGGACACCCCGACCTTGGCCGACCAGCTCCGGTCGTGCGCGTTCAGGCAGGGGACCAGCCGCTCGCCCAGCCGCAGGGTCCCCAGCTTCCGGTACAGCCCGTCCCGCACGGGCTCCCCCCGGAACTCGACCAGCAGGAGCTCGCGTCGGGGATAGCCGTCGTCCAGGGCGTCGCGGATCGCCTCCTCGACCGCGGCCTGGTCCTCCAGGAGCCCGGAGATCGGACCCCGGTGGGCGGCCTCGGTGCGGAGGAAGACGGGGTAGCGGTCCGGGTCCGGCCGGCCGGTGTCGGCCACCCGCCAGACGTCGAAGCTGTTGATCCCGGCGTCCTTCAGCGTGCGCAGGAGCCCGAAGCGCTGTCGCGAGCGCGCGGGATCGTTCAGCACTCGTGCCCCCCCGCGCTCCAGCTCGCGATGCAGGCGCGCGGCGACCTCGAGCTCCCAGAAGTTGAGGCGGTCGAGGTCGCAGAAGACGTAGGTCGCGAGCCGCAGCCGGGAGGAGCGGAAGACCTTGTGGTACGTCCGGACCCGGACGTCGACGCCCGGGACCGACTCGAGGGACGTGGGCTCGTGGTTGTTCGTGACGAGGAAGACGATCATCCGGCGGCGGAGTCCATGTACTCCCGGGCTCCGCGCATCAGCCGCTCCCCCGTGTCGCTCAGGTCGCCGTGCTCGGCCACGACGCCGTAGCCCGCCTCGAAGTTGCGCCGGTCCCGCTCCCGGGCCTCCTCGGCCGCCGCCCGCTCCTCGTCGGAGACGGCGTCCGACGCCGCCAGCCGCGACATCGCCCAGTGCATCCGCGCGAGGACGAAGGTGGCGTGGTAGAGGCCGTCCATCGGGCGGGCGTCCTCCCGGAGGGGCGACTCGAACCGCTCGTCGTCGGGGTTGAAGACGAGCGGCTCGTCGGTGCAGAAGCCGAACAGGAGGCTGTGGGCGCTCTCGTGGGCGACGACCTCGACGACGGCCGGCGCGTCGGGATGGCGGTCGGCGTTCAGGAAGAGGGCGCCCCAGAGCTGGAAGTGGGAGCCCCCGTCGAACTGGAGGGCGCGCTCCGGATCCCCCACCACGGAGACGACCTCCCGGACGATGGCGCGGACCTCGCCCGCCAGCTCCGGCATCGTCCGCTCCATCAGCTCCATGCCGCTGCGGAAGCGGTCGGCGAACGCCGAGGCCACCCGGTCGGAGGGCGGCAGGAGCGCCAGCCCGTCGGTCTCCTCCGTCATCAGCTCGACGTAGCGGGCGTCCACCGGCGAGCGCTCCGGATCCTCCAGCGCGCGCACGACCTGTCCGTCCGGAGCGGGATCGGTGGCCGGCAGGCGGGAGAAGAGCTCCTCCGCCCGGGCGTGATCGCCGTCGAAGAGCGCTCCGGCGAGCTCGAAGTAGCGCGCGAAGAGGATGGGGGGATAGCGGGTGTCGCCCCCGTTCGTGAGCGAGCGGACCAGCCGATCCATCCGCTCCTCGTCGAACGGGACGACGCCGCGGCTGCGCTCGCAGAGGTGCGCGAGGCTGGAGCCGAGCTCGGCGTGCATGCGGTCGTCGAGCGACCGCGCCCGGTCCGGGTCCGGCGCGAAGCCGAAGTGGACGCTCACGTCCGGACCGGGGCGGAGGGTGCTACGGGGCTGTCAGCGGGACTCGTTCCGCGTCAGGAGGTTTTTCCGCCGCCGACCCCGACCTTGGCGCCGACCTTGGCGCCCATGCGCGAGCCCGAAGCGTCCTCCTTGATCTCGCCGACCTTGCCGCCCAGGCGGGCGTCGTCGGACGTGTCCTCCCGGTCCGCGACGATGCGGAAGCCCAGCAGCTTCGAAGGATCGAGGTGCACCGTTCGCTCGGCCATCGTGGTCTCCTTGCAGTGGAACGCTTGCATCCAGCGGGCAGGCCGCCGGGGCGAGCCCGGCGACGTGCCTCGCGAGCCGGTACAAAATACGCCTCCGCGGATTCGGTAGGCAAACTGTCAGAACGGCAGGTCGTCGTCCCGGTCGTCGACCGGCGGACCGTCGGGCAGGTCGCCGGCCGGGTCGCCCGGCCCGCCCGATCCGCTTCCGCCGTTTCGCTCCACCCGCCACGCCTTCACGTCGGTGTACCAGCGGCCCTCGTACTCGCGGCTGCGGATGTCGACGTGGGCGGTGAGCGTCTCGCCCTCCCGGACGTCGAACTCGTCGATGTCGTCGCCCCACTGGACGATGCAGACCTGCTTCGGGTAATCCCCTTGCGTCTCGAGGATGAACTCCTGCTTGCGCCAGGGCCCGTTGCGGCCGGTGCCCGACTGCTCCTCGAGCACCCGGACGACCTCTCCCGTGATCTTCAGATCCTGCATGGCGTATCCCCGATGGTGTGGACGTTCCGTGACGGCGCCGCTCCGACGGGGTACTATGTTCCGACGGCCCCGCCGGGTCCACTCCGGCCGCCGTTTCGCATCGCGCTGGCCCCTGGTCTAACGGCAAGACCCCGGCCTTTGGAGCCGGTGATCCAGGT
>CAZEUW010000125.1:0-7280 GCA_964515425.1 uncultured Gemmatimonadota bacterium
TGGAGGAGACGGTCCGGGTCGCGCGCGGGGACGCGCCGGCCGACCTCGTCCTCCGCGGCGGTCGGCTGGTCGACGTGCTGGCGGGCGAGGTCCGCCGGGCCGACGTGGTCGTCCACGGCGGCCGGGTGGTCGCGCTCGACGACGGGGAGGCCGGCGACGGCGGCGCGCGCCCCGTCCGGCAGGCGGTCGACTGCGCGGGCCGTTGGATCGCGCCGGGCCTGATCGACGGCCACATGCACGTCGAGAGCACCCTCGTGACGCTGCCGCAGTTCGCGCGGGCGGCCGTCCCTCGCGGCACGGTGGGCGTGGTGCTCGACCCCCACGAGATCGCCAACGTCCACGGCGTGGACGGCATCCGCTGGGTGCTCGAGAGCCGCCGCGGCGTGCCGCTCCACGCCTTCGTGATGGTCTCCTCCTGCGTGCCCGCGACGCCGCTCGAGACGTCCGGGGCCGCGCTGGACGCCGACGCCCTCGCGCCGCTGTTCGAGGAGGAGGGCGTGCTCGGGCTGGCGGAGATGATGAACTTCCCGGGCGTCGTGCACGGCGATCCGGGCGTGCTGGCGAAGCTGGAGGCCGCCCGCGACCGGGGCGCGCTGGTGGACGGCCACGCGCCGGGCCTGAGCGGGCGCGCGCTGGACGCGTACCGGGCGGCCGGGCCCGGCAGCGACCACGAGGCCACCACGCTGGAGGAGGCCCGCGAGAAGCTCCGGCGCGGCTTCCGGGTCATGATCCGGGAGGCGAGCACGGCCCGGAACCTCGAGGACCTGCTGCCCCTGGTCACCCCGGCGACCGAGCGCCGCTGCTCGCTGGTCACCGACGACCGCCACCCGCACGACCTGCTGGAGGAGGGCCACCTCGACCACGCCGTGCGGAAGGCGATAGGGCTCGGGCTCGACCCGGTCACGGCCTTCCGGCTCGCCTCGCTGAACAACGCGGAGTGGTTCGGCCTCGACCGGCGCGGCCACGGGGCGGTGGCGCCGGGCTGGCGCGCCGACCTCCTGGTGCTCTCCGACCTGGAGGAGGTCGCGGTCGAGAGGGTCTACCTGGGGGGACGCGAGGTCGCCCGCGGCGGATCGCTCACCGAAGCGGCGCCCGAAGCGCCCGCGACGCTGCCGCCGAGCGTCCGGGTCGACCTCGACGCCTTCGCGGGCTTCCGGGTCCCGGCCGACGGCGAGCGCGTCCGGGTGATCGAGGTCGTGCCCGGCCAGATCGTCACCGGCTCCGCCGTGGAGCCGGCGGCGGTCGAGGACGGCGAGGCCGTGGCCGACCCGGCGCGGGACCTGGCGAAGCTGGCCGTCGTGGAGCGCCACGGCGGGGACGGCGGCGTCGGCCTCGGCTTCGTGCGGGGGCTGGGCCTCGGGGCCGGCGCGCTGGCCAGCACGGTCGCGCACGACGCCCACAACGTCGTGGTCGCCGGCGTGGACGACCGCTCGATGCGCACGGCGCTCGAGGCGGTGGTCGCGAGCGACGGGGGGCTCGCCGTCGCCCGCGGCGGCGACGTGCTCGCGCGCCTGCCGCTGCCGGTCGCCGGGCTGATGAGCGACCGGCCCCTCGAGGAGGTGCGCGCAGCCCTCGACCGGCTGCACGCGGCCTACGCGGAGCTGGGCGGCGAGCTCCCCTCGCCCTTCATGGCCCTCTCCTTCCTCACCCTGGCCGTCATCCCCAGCCTCAAGCTCACCGACCGGGGGCTGGTCGACGTCGAGGCGTTCGAGCGGGTGGACCTCTGGGCGGGCTGAGCCCTCAGGCCGCCTCGAGCTCCGAGGTGCAGTGGCCGCACGTCGTGGCCGCGACCGGCACGCTCATCCTGCAGTGCGGGCACTCCTTCTCGTTGGGCGGCGGCGGAGCTTCGGCCTGCCGGGCCTGCAGCTTCTGGTACTGCTTGACGAGCAGGAAGAGGGCGAAGCCGACGATCAGGAAGGAGATCACGTTGTTGAGGAACACCCCGTAGTTGATCGTCGGCGCCCCGGCCTCCCGGGCGGCCGCCAGGCTGGCGTACTCCTGGCCCGAGAGGTTGATGTAGAGCTCCGAGAAGTCGATGCCCCCGGTCGCCATCCCGATCGGCGGCATGAGGATGTCCTGGACGAAGGAGCTCACCACGGTGCCGAAGGCGGCGCCGATCACGATCCCCACCGCGAGGTCGAACATGTTGCCCCTGGCGACGAACTGCTTGAAGTCCTCCCACATGCGGTCCTCCGGGGTGGGGGTCAGGGCCGCTCCGGTCTCATCCCGTGCCCTCGCGGGAGGGCGGCCCGAGGATCTGCCATGCGAACCACGCGATCGACGCCAGCCAGAGCCCGTACAGCACCGCGCGGACGGGATGGAGGCTCACCGACTCGACGACCGCCGGCGAAGCGCCGAGGCCGTCGAGCAGGGTGCGGCTGACCTGCTCGGCCGTGAACCAGCCCCACAGCACGCCGGCCCAGACCATGCCCGCGCGCCGCCACAGGGTCGGGCGCAGCTGCGCCGGCAGGCGCCGGACGTTCATGTAGCCGATCACGAGCGCGAACGCGTACATGCTGGCGATCGTGAAGGGTCCGGCGATGAGCACCAGGAAGTCGGGCTGCAGCCCTGCGAGCCCCTCGCCGCCCACCCAGGAGAGGGTGATGATCGCCATCGACGCGAGCACCAGCGCGGTCAGGAAGAAGAGGAAGGTCCGCTTCAGCGTCCAGAACGACGTGTGCCGCCCGTAGCGCTCGAAGAAGATGCTCCCGCTGATGCGGGTCACCGTGTCCACGATGCCGAGCTGGGTCGAGAAGAGCACGAAGGAGCCGCCCAGCAGGAAGACGATCTTCAGCCACGTCCCGGCGGCCTGCTCGAGCACCTCCGCCTGGAGCGTGACCATGGTGGTGAGCTCGCCGGCCAGCTCGGCGTTGCCCGTCCCCAGCGTCGCCGTCACGACCATGCTCGTGATCACGACGCTGACCAGGATGAGCACGACGAAGGTGAGCAGCAGCTCCCGATGCGCGGTCGCGATCCAGGTCTTCAGCCGCTCCAGCGCCGTCCCCTCGGACAGGTCGGCGGCGAAGCCGCTCTCGCTGACCGGCTCGTTCCGGCCCCGGATCCCGGCGATCCGGCCCTGGAAGGCGGCGAGCCCGAAGCCCTTGTCGCGGATCCAGAGCGACTGCGCCAGCAGCAGCGTGCCGCCGGAGCCGGCGTAGGCCACCGCGATCAGCAGGGTCGGGAACTGCTCGCCGGTCAGCAGGGCGGAGGGCGCCCGCCCGATCGAGACCGCCCCGCCGAGCAGGGCGACCACGTCCTCCGGCAGGATCCCGACGGTCAGCAGCACCAGCCCCAGCAGCGGGAAGAATCCGAGGACGAGCCCCATCTCGAAGCGCTCGAGGGCGTTGTAGACGATCTTCGAGATCGCCAGCGCGGCCCAGATGAAGGCGAGCATGACCAGCGCGATCGGCTGCCAGTCGAGCTCCCGGCCCGTCACCGCCGCCACGATCTGGCTGGCGAAGTCCGCCGACGAGGAGGCCCAGCCCGGCCAGAAGAAGCTGATCAGCGTCGCGGCGAGGAAAAACCAGGGCCAGAAGGCCCGCCGGTCCAGCCGGGCCATGCCGGCGAAGCAGGACTCGCCGGTCACCAGCGTCCAGCGCTCGATCTCGCCGATGACCACGAACTGCGTGAGGACGCCGACCCAGAAGAGCCACCAGATCTGGTAGCCGTTGACGGTGATCAGGTTCGGCCACAGGAGGAACTCCCCGGCGCCGAGCCCCATCGCGAGCGCGATGACCGAGGGACCGATCAGGTGGGCCACCTTCGGCACACGGGGCACTTCGGGCGGGATCCTGAGGGGCGGGCCGTGGCCGCGGACGGGCCAGTCGTCCCCCTCGGGCGCCTCGGCGAGCTCCGCCTCGTCGACAGGACGGAAGACGCCCGATCGGAAGCGCGCGCCCTCCTCGGCGCTGCACCGGATCGGGTCGGGTCCCTCGCCGAAGCCCGCCGTGCTGTCCGTCGTCGAGTCGGCCGCCCCGTCGGTCGTCCCGGAGTCGCTCACCCGCCGGGCGGGGCGAAGGCGTCGACCGGGGGCGCGGTGTCGGCGGCGACCTGCTCGAAGTGGATCCGCGCGTCGCTCTCCGGCCACCGCCGGTCGAGGGCCAGCCGGAGCCCCTGCGGGCCGAAGGTCCGCCAGTCACGCCACCAGATCACCGGCCCCCGCTGCTCCTGGCCCTGCAGGTGGTATCGCCAGGCGGCCATCCGGCCGCTCTCGGGGTCCACGTAGCCCCAGTACTCGTCGTTCGTGACGCCGAGGCCCTCCTCGAAGGTGAGGTGGACGGTGGCGAAGGCGGAGTCGCCGGCGAGCTCCGTCCACCCCTCGTAGTCCAGATGCACGCCGGGGTCCTCCCACTTCAGCGGCATGAGGAGCCAGTAGGAGTCGTTGATGAAGGCGCCGTAGGCGTCGCGGAGCGCCGAGTCCCGTGCGGCCCCGGTGAGCGGCTCGCCGTCCACCCAGACCTCCCCCTCTGGGGCCGTCGTGTCGGACTTCATGCTCATGACGTCGAAGAGCGCGTGGAGGCGCGTCCCGTCCTCGCGCTCCCAGGAGACCCGGCAGCGCGCCTCGTCGCGGTCCCAGGCGTGCGAGCGGCGGGCGACCTCCTCGCCGCCCCGCTCGACGATCCAGTCGAACGCGAGGTAGCGGGTGCGGTCCCAGGCCTCAGCGCCCCCCTGCCACTCCATCAGGCGGTTCGCGAGCATCCGCGCCGAGTCGGACGCCGCGGTCGAGGCCGTCCCCGGCTCGGCGGCCGTGTCCTCGACGGCCGCGGTGTCGGCCTCCCCGTCGGCCGGACCGTCGGAGGGAGCGCAGGCGATCCAGGCGGACGCGAGGAGCGCCAGCGACAGGGGAGGGACGTGTCGCAGGACGGAGCGTGAGGCGCGGTGCCTCGACGATCGGAGCCTGGACCTTTGGAGCCTGGACGTTCGGTGCCTCGACGCTCGCACGGGACCTCCGGCGCTGTGGCGGCGGACCTCCGGGGGGACGGGTGTCCCCCGGCCGAACCGGGAGGAATGTCTCCGGCGCCGCGCGGCGCGTCAATCGCCGGTGCCGGCGGTCGATCGCCGCGGCCGGCCGACGATAGCCGTCGCCGCCGCGTCCGGTCCGGTCAGCCCTCCAGCTCGAGCTCGCCCTGGGCCTCGGCGTCGCTCCCGGAGCCCTCGGCGTCCGTCGCGGAGGCCTCGGCCTCGCCGCCGTCCTCCCCGCCGGTCTCGCGGGGAGAAGAATGGACGGGATGCACCCGGACGACGGGGCTCCCGCCGAGGTTGCCGATGATGCGGAGCGCGGCGTCGCTTCGCGAGCGGGCCGGGACCTCCGACGCCACGGTCTCGCGCAGCTCGCCGGAGGCCAGCTCCCAGACGATCCGGTCCTCCGGGTAGACTTCGAGCAGCCCCACGAGCTCGCCGGCCTCGTCGGTGCCGGGCAGGACGGCGGTCCCCTTGCCGGCCCGACCCTGGAGCCGGAGCTCGGTGAAGGGCACCCGCTTGCCGTAGCCCTCGGCGCCGGCGGCGAGCAGCTCGGTGTCGCGCCGCGGGGCGATCGCCGAGACGACGACGTCGTCGTCCGCCAGGTCGATCCCCTTCACGCCCCGGGCCGACCGACCCATGGGCCGCACGTCGGACTCCTCGAAGCGGATCGCCTGTCCGGACCGGGTCGCGAGCACGAGCTCCCGCGTGCCGTCGGAGACGAACGCCTCGACGATCGCGTCCTCCTCGTCGAGGCCCGCCCCGATGATGCCGCCGGAGCGGACGTTCGCGTACTCGGAGAGCTCGGTCCGCTTCACCTGCCCGGTGCGGCTGACCGTCACCAGGAACCGCTCGTCCTCGAAGTCGTCCACCGGGAGGACCGCCACCGGCTCGTCGCCCTCCTCCAGCTCCAGGAAGTCGGCCAGGGGGCTGCCGCGGGAGCTTCGCGTGCCGCGGGGCAGCTCCTCGAGCGCCAGCGCGTGCACGTTGCCGCGCCGGGTCGCGACGAGCAGCGTCTCCGGCCCGCTGCACAGCACAGCGCGGCGCACGAAGTCGTTCTGCCGCTCCGCCATCGCCTCGGCGCCCGCCATTCCGGCCTCGCCCCGCACCGGCTGCGCCTTCACGTAGCCGCGGCGCGTGAGCATGACGAGGGTGGCGCCGGAGTCGCCGCCGGAGGGGAGGGGGAACTCGCCGTCGTCGTCCAGGATCTCGGTGCGGCGCGGGTCGCCGTAGCGCGCTTCGAGCTCCTCGAGCTCGGAGGCCAGCAGATCCCGTCGCGCCCCCTCTTCCTCGACGAGGGCACGGAGCTCCTCGATCGTGGCGCGCAGCTCGGACCGCTCGTCCTCGAGCTTGCGGCGCTCGAGTCCGGTCAGCCGCGCAAGCCGCATGTCCAGGATGGCCTGCGCCTGCCGCTCGCTCAGGTCGAGCTCCGCCTGCAGCGCGTCCCGCGCCTCGGCCGGGGAGTCCGAGCCGCGGATGAGCTCGATCACCCGGTCGATGTCGTCGAGCGCCACGAGCAGGCCCTCCACGACGTGGATCCGGTCTTCGGCCTCCGCGAGCCGGTGCGCGGCCCGCCGCTCGATCACCTCCAGCCGATGATCGACGTAGCAGCCGAGGGCCTGGCGCAGGTCGAGCTCCTCCGGCTTGCCGTCGACCAGCGCGAGCGTGATGACGCCGAAGGTGTAGCGGAGCTGCGTCTTCTTGAAGAGCGGCTTCAGCAGCTTCCGCGGCTCGGTGTCGCGCTTGAGCTCGATGACGAGCCGGATGCCGTCGCGGTCGGACTCGTCGCGCAGGTCGGTCACCCCGCTCAGCCGACCCCGCTTGACCTGACGGGTGATCTGCTCGATCACCCGCGTCTTGTTCACCTGGTAGGGGAGCTCCGTGACCACGATCGAGCTCTTGCCGTAGTCGCCCTCCTCGACGTGCATGCGGGCGCGCATCTCCACCAGGCCCCGGCCCGTCCGGTAGGCGTCCTCGATGCCGTCGCGCCCCCAGATGTAGCCGCCGGTCGGGAAGTCGGGCCCCTCCAGGTAGCCCATCAGGTCCTCGACCTCCGCGTCGGGGTTGCGGACGAGGTGGGTGGCCGCCGCCAGCAGCTCGCCGAGGTTGTGCGGCGGGATCTTGGTGGACATCCCGACCGCGATCCCGTCGGTGCCGTTCAGCAGGAGCTGCGGCAGTCGGGTGGGCAGCACCCGCGGCTCCCGGAGGCGACCGTCGAAGTTGTCCGTGAAGTCGACGGTCTCCTGCCCGAGGTCCTCGAGCAGCTCGGTGGCGAAATCGGTCAGCCGCGCCTCGGTGTAGCGGTAGGCCGCCGCGGCGTC
>CAZEUW010000126.1:0-7265 GCA_964515425.1 uncultured Gemmatimonadota bacterium
GCGATCGCCAGCCGCCGGAGGGAGCCGCCGGCCGCCGCCAGCAGGTCGCCGGCCAGCTCCACGGCCGAGCGGCCGGCGGCCCCGGAGCCCAGCACCAGGGCCAGCAGCTCGCGGCCCGAGAGGGCCCGCGGCCGGTGCGTCTTGAGGCGCTCGCGGGGACGTTCCTCGCGGGGAAGCTCGTGGAGGGCGGGCGGCACGGCAGGACGCTCCGATGAGGGGGGCGGGGGACGAACCTCGACCGCAGCGTGGGGTCGGCGGTCAAGCGCGGCTCAAGGGCCGCGGGGGGCCGGGTCGGCGGCCCGGCCCTGTCCGTTGCCGCCCGAGCACATAGACTCGGGGCCATGAGCGACACCGTGGTGCGTGCCGAGGGGCTCCGGAAGACCTACGGGGAGACGATCGCCCTGCGCGACGTGGACCTCGAGATCGAGGCCGGCGGCGTGGTGGGCATCGTCGGGCCCAACGGCGCCGGCAAGACGACGCTGGTCGAGATCCTGGAGGGCCTGCGCGAGCCGACGGCGGGCCGGTCGACCGTGCTGGGCCTCGACCCGCGGCGCGACGGCCCCGAGCTCCGGGAGCGCATCGGCGTCCAGCTCCAGAGCACCTCCCTGCCCGACCGGCTCCGTGTGGCCGAGACCCTCGAGCTGTTCGCGGCCTTCTACGAGCGGGCGCGCTCCACGGAGTCGGTGCTGGAGCAGGTGGGGCTGACGGGGCTCGAGGAGCGCTTCACCGACGACCTCTCGGGCGGAGAGCGTCAGCGGCTGGCGCTGGGCATGGCCCTCGTCCACGACCCCGAGCTGCTGCTGCTGGACGAGCCCACGTCGGGGCTCGACCCGGAGGCGCGGCGGGCCCTCCACGACGACCTGGAGGCGCTCCGGAGCGAGGGCCGGACGGTGCTGCTCACCACCCACTACATCGAGGAGGTGGAGAAGCTCTGCGACCGCGTCCTCGTCATCCGCGACGGAGCGATCGTCGCCGACGGGGCGCCCTTCGAGCTCGTGCGCCGGGCGGGGGGCAGGACCACGCTCTGGCTCGCCGTCGAGGGCGAGCTCGACCGGTCCGCGCTGGCGGCCCGGGGCCTGGAGCCGGACGGCCGTCGCGGGGGCTACCACCGCTTCACCGCGCCCGACGTGGTGACCGCGCTCGACGCGGTCCGTCCGGTGCTCGAGGCCGAGAGCTCGGCGGTGACCGATCTCCGGCTGAGCCAGCCCACCCTCGAGGACGTCTACCTGGAGCTCGTGGGCGAGGCGCGTCCGCCGGGAGGCCGCCCGTGAGCGCCTTCCGGGGCACCGCGGCCCTCACCGCCGCCTACCTGCGCCGCTCCTTCCGGTCGCGCACCTCCCTGTTCTGGAACTTCGCCTTCCCGCTGCTGTGGCTCTTCATCTTCGGCTACGTCTTCGCCGGCGGGACGGCCGAGGGGGTGGGCTTCCTGATGCCGGGGCTGTTCGTCATCACGATCCTCGCGATCAGCTTCGCCGGCGTCTCGTATCGCCTCGTGAACGAGCGGGAGCGCGGCACCCTCCGCCGCTACCGCGTCACGCCGGTCCGGGCCCCGGCCGTGGTGCTGGCCACCGCGGCGGCCGCCGTCGTCCTGCTGGCGATCTCGCTGCTGCTGCTGGGCGTGACTGCCCGGCTGGTCTTCGGGGTGGGCCTCGGCGGCGGGGCGGCCGGGACGGTGGTCGTGCTGCTGGCGGGATCGGCGGCCTTCGTGCCGGTGGGACTGGTGGTCGGCAGCGCCGCGCCGACGACCGACAGCGCGCCCGCCATCAACAACGCCCTCTTCTTCCCCCTCATCTTCGTCACCGGCGCCGCCCTGCCCTTCGCGATGCTGCCCGGCTGGGTGCAGGCGGCCGGCCGGGCCCTGCCGCCCACCTACCTCGTCGAGGCCCTGCAGGCCGTCATGGTCCGCGGCGAGCCGCTGGCCGCCGTCGGGGGCTGCCTGGCCGTCCTGGCCGCGACGGCGGTGGGCGGCGTGGCGTCCGCCAGCGCGCTCTTCCGGTGGGAGAGCGACGAATCGATCGGCGGGCGGCGGACGCTCGCCGTCCTCGCCGGTATGTGCGCGCTGTTCGCGGCCGTCTGGTGGCTCGGCCCCGAGCTCGGGATCGCCGAACAGGCGCATCCGCCATCGGCCGGCCTCCCCGGCGGCTGACGTCCGGCCACTTCCCCCGCACCCCTCGGAACGGCCATGCTCGAGCCCTGGACGTCCCTCCTGGCCCTGTTCGGCGTCGGCTGCGTGGCCGGCGTCGTGAACGTCGTCGCCGGGGGCGGCTCCTTCCTCACCCTGCCGGTCATGATCTTCCTGGGGCTCCCGCCGACCGTCGCCAACGGCACGAACCGGGTGGCGATCCTGGTCCAGAACGCCGGCGCCGTCTGGGGCTTCCACCGCCACCGGCTCGTGCGACCGCGCTGGCTGAAGGTGGCCGTCGCCCCGGCCCTGCTCGGTGCCGCGGCCGGCACCTGGGCCGCCGTGGAGATCGGCGAGACCGCGTTCGAGCGCGTGCTGGCGCTGCTCATGGTGGCCGCCTCGCTCTGGATCCTGTGGGACCCGCTCGGGAGCATGAAGGGATCCGGCCCGGGGAGCGGAGGGTCGGGCGGGGCCGAGGCGAGTGGGGCCGAGGCCGCCACGGTCGACCCCGACTTCGGCCGTCCCGGCTTTCTCCTCGCCTTTTTCGGGGTCGGCTTCTACGGCGGGTTCGTCCAGGCCGGCGCGGGATTCTTCGTGCTCGCGGTGGCGGCCGCGGGGGGGCTGGACCTGGTGCGCGGCAACGCGCTCAAAGTGCTCCTCATCCTGGCGTGGACGCCCGTCGCCCTCGCCATCTTCGCCCTCGGCGGGAAGGTGGCCTGGGGGATGGGGGCGGCGCTGGCCGTCGGCAACCTGACCGGCGGCCTGCTCGGCGTGCGCCTCACCGTGCTCAAGGGCCACCGGTGGGTGAAGCGGGCGGTGACGGCGCTGGTGATCGCGCTGGCGGTGAAGCTCGTGGTGGGAGGTTAGGAGGGAAGCAGGCGTCTCCGCGGAGACGTCTGCACACGCGAGCCACGGGCAACGTCACGTGCAGGCCAGGGGTGCGACGGCGTCGAGGTGGACGCGGGCGGTGCCGTCGACGAGGAGGGGTGGCGGTTGGAGGCGAGCGTCCGAGTCGGGGACCGCGGTGACGGGCCGATCGCGTGCCCGGGTCCTGGGAGGTCGCTCGCGGGCCCGGGCGAGGTGGCGGGATCCCCGATCGACACCGATTTTGTACACGTGGGCCTCGGCAATTGCATGCGTGGGCTCCGGTCCGACGCACGGTGACCGCGGCCGGGGAACGCCATCCGCGGCATCCTTTCTCACCTCGCGTTCCGCGTCGTGATCCTCAAAAAGGGATCGGCCCATGACCCGACCGATCGACAGCCACACGCGACTCCACATCGGGATCCTCGACCTCGTCACCCACGGCCCCACCGGCTCGCTGTGGGCCCGGGCCATGCACGCCAACCTGGCCAGCATCATGCCCCAGGTCATCGGGGCCTGGTGCCGGGAGCAGGGCCACGACGTGACCTTCGTCTGCTACACCGGCCTCGAGGACCTGACCGAGGAGCTGCCGCGCGACATCGACGTGCTCTTCGTCGGGGCATTCACGCAGTCGGCCCAGCTCGCGTACGCCGTCTGCAACCTCTTCCGCCGCCGGGGCGCCGTGACCGTGCTGGGCGGACCCCACGCGCGTTGTTATCCGGAGGACGCCCGCGAGTACGCCGATTACGTCCTGGGCTTCACCGACCGCGAGGTGATCCGGAACGTGCTCCGGGATCCCCGTCCCCGGCGCCGACGCGGCGCGCACCTCTCCGCCGACGGCCAGCCCGGGCGCCTCCCCGGCGTCGAGGAACGGTGGCCCTTCATCGAGGCCACCCTGCAGAAGGCTCCCCGCCCGCTCAGGATCGTGCCCATGCTCGGTAGCCTGGGCTGCCCGTACAGCTGCGAATTCTGCATCGACTCCACGGTGGACTACCAGCCCCTGGCGTTCGAGCAGCTGAAGTCGGATCTGCGGTTCCTGCGGACGAAATTCCGGCGTCCCCGAGTGGCGTTCCACGACCCCAACTTCGGAATCCGCTTCGACGACTACCTGGACGCGATCGAGGAGGCGGCGCCCCCCGGCAGCGTGGAATTCATCGCGGAATCGAGCCTCTCCCTCCTCTCGGAGGCCCACCTGCAGCGCCTGGAGAAGAACGGGTTCAAGGCGATGCTCCCCGGCGTCGAGTCGTGGTTCAGCCTGGGGAACAAGTCGAAGACGCGGTCGGTCCACGGACGGGAGAAGGTGGACCGGATCTCGGAGCACCTGAAGATGGTGCAGCGCTACATCCCCTATGTGCAGGCGAACTTCGTGCTGGGCCTGGACTGCGACGAGGGGCCGGAGCCCTTCGAGCTGACGAAACGCTTCATCGACCAGACCCCCGGCGTCTTTCCCGGCTACTCGCTCCTCACGGCCTTCGGGCGAGCCGCCCCGCTGAACCTGGAGTACCAGCGCGACGACCGGGTCCTGGGCTTCCCGTTCCACGCGCTCAACAACCACCACGCGATGAACGTGCGGCCGAAGAACTACGGGTGGCCGGAGTTCTACGACCACGTCGTCGACCTCACGGAGCACTCCTTCTCGCCGGGCGCGATCTGGCGTCGCTTCTCGGCGAACCGGGACACGATCCCCCGGTGGCTGAACGTCCTCCGGGCCGTCTCCTCCGAAGGCTTCGGCCGACTCCGCTACCACACCGAAGTGCGCCGGCGACTGGACGACGAGCCCGATTTCCGCGCCTTCTTCGAGCAGGAGACGGACGAGATCCCGGCGTTCTACCGGAACCGGGTCAGGAAGGACCTGGGGCCGTTCTGGGACCTCCTGCCCGAGGGCGCCCTCAGCTACGATCCCGGGGCCTACCTGCGGGCGGAGAACGAGAACGGGAGCGGCGCGGGCGGGACCGTGGCACTCACGCGGCCGGACGAGCGGGGCGAATGACCTGACGGGAGGGACCCGGCGCCGGCGGAAATCGGTCGCGGCGGCGCCACGCCGACTCCCGGGGGGCCTACTTCGACCTCACCCAGATCGACTACGGCCTGGACCGGCAGAAGGCGGTCGAGCAGGCCTTCTTCCGCCGCTCACGTCGCCAGGGCGGCCTGCGCGGCACCGAGGCCCGCCTCCGGATCCACCCCGGCGCCCTCGCGGCTCAGCTCCTCTCCGAGGGCGGCCAGGGTCCGGAGCACGTTCCCCGGTCGGGCCGAGTGACCCATGCACCCGATCCGGAAGATCTCGCCCGCCAGGTCGCCGAGCCCGCCGGCGACCTCGATCCCGTGCCGCCCGAGGAGCCGCCTCCGCACCGCGCCTCCGTCCGCGCCGGCGGGGATCCGTACGGCGGCCAGGCTGGGGAGCCACGCCTCCTCGGGAGCGTTCATCTCGAGCCCCATGGCCACCAGGCCGTCCCGGAGGGCTCCCGCCACCCTCCGATGTCGACTCCAGCGCTCCTCCCGGCCCTCTTCTGCCACGATCCTCAGCGCCTCGCGCAGCGCGTAGACGTTGGAGACGGGGGCCGTGTGGTGGTAGGACCGCTCCTCCCCCCAGTAGCCCTCGAGGAGCCCGAGGTCGAGGTACCAGCTGCGAGCGGGCTCCGACCGGGCCAGCACTTTCTCCATGGCCGCGTCGTTCAGCGTGAGGGGGCTGGCGCCCGGCGGGCAGGAGAGGCACTTCTGGGCCCCGGAGTAGACCACGTCCAGGCGCCAGTCGTCCACCTCCAGCTCCACGCCGCCCAGGGAGGTGACGGCGTCCACCACGACGAGGGCCCCGTGCTCGTGGGCCATCGCCGCGAGCTCGGCGGCGTCGGGCTGCAGGACGCCCGTGGAGGTCTCCGCGTGGACGAACCCGAAGACCTCCGGGCGCTCCGCGTCGAGGGCGCTCCGGACGTCGTCGGGATCGAGCGGCTCCCCCCAGGGGGCGTCGACGCGCGCCACGCGACCGCCGGCGCGCTCCGCCATGGCGGCCATCCGGTCGCCGAAGTAGCCGTTGGAGGGGACCAGCACCGCGTCACCGGGCTCGACGAGGTTGGCGAACGCGGCCTCCATGGCCGCCGAGCCCGTGCCGCTCACGGGCAGCGTCCACCGGTTCTCCGTCCCGAACGCGTAGCGCAGGAGCTCCTGCACCTCGTCCATGATCTCCAGGAACGCCGGGTCGAGGTGTCCGACCAGCGGCGTGCTCATGGCGCGGAGCACCCGCGGGTGGACCTGGCTGGGCCCGGGGCCCATGAGGAGCCGGTCGGGAGGCAGGAGCTCGTCGGCTTCGGGGGCGCGCATGGGTCGTCCTCCTCGGTGTGGCGGAGCGCCTACGCCAGGCTCCCGTGGCACTTCTTGTACTTCTTCCCGCTCCCGCAGGGGCACGGGTCGTTGCGGCCCGGCTCCTCCTCGACCTCCAGGGGCTCGTCCGGGCGGATGACGCCGCGGGCCGATCCGTCGCCCCCGCCCCCCGTCGCGGCCTGCGCCTGCCCGTCGCCCCCGCGGGCGGCCGTGGCCACGCCGGTCGCGGCGAACTCGGAGCCGCCTCCCCCACCGCCACCGCCGCCCGCGGCGGCCGCCGCGGCCGGGACGCCCGTCGCCGGCGCGTCGGAGGGACCCTGCAGCTCGCTCACCTCGGGCATCCGGAGCCGGCGCTGCTCCTGCTCGCGCTCGACCTGGGCGCGGAACAGCAGGTTCGCCACGCTCTTCCGCAGGTCGGCCATGAGGTCCACGAACATCTCGTAGGCTTCCTTCTTGTACTCCACGAGCGGGTCCTTCTGGCCGTAGGCCCGGTAGCGGATCGAGTCGCGCAGGTGGTCGAGGTCGTAGAGGTGGTCCTTCCACTTGTCGTCAAGGACCGAGAGCACGATGAAGCTGAGCACCCGCTCCCAGTGCTCGCCGAAGTCCTCGATCTTCCGGCGGTACGCCTCGTGGGCCTGCTCGACGACCGTCTCGACGACCTCGCGGGCGTCGGTCCACTCGATCTCCTCCGGCGGCGTCTCCTCGCTCGGCAGGACGTCGAGCACCAGGAAGTAGTCCAGCAGGAGCGTCTCGCGCAGCTCGGCCAGCCGCCAGCGCTCGGCGTGGCTGCCCTCCGGCACGTAGCCCTCGACCTCGTCGCGCAGCGCGTGCTCGATCATCTCCCACGCCTCGCCCTTGAGGTCCTCGCCCCCCTCGAGCGCGAAGAGCCGGAGGTCGTAGATGACCTCGCGCTGCTGGTTCATCACGTCGTCGTACTCCAGCAGCTTCTTGCGGGCCTCGAAGT
>CAZEUW010000127.1:0-7251 GCA_964515425.1 uncultured Gemmatimonadota bacterium
AGGAGGACCGTCAGGAAGGACAGCGCGCACACGCTCACGCCGGCGAAGCAGCCCACGGCGAGGGCGGCGACGCGCCGCCACGGGTACGCGAGCTTCGAGAGTTCCATGCTCATGGGGCCCCTCCGTGTGGCTGACGGCCCCGCCTCTCGCTCAGCGGCCGGCCCCCCTGCCGCCGCCGACCGGGGCCACTCCGTCGCTCCCCCGGATCGGCGTGCCGTCGAAAGTCTCGCCCTTCAGGACGAGCTCCGTCGTGGAGGCGTCGAGATCGCCACCGTCGACGAGCGCCCGGATCTCGAACCAGAGGACCAGGTCGAGGTCTCCGTCGTCGTCGACGTCCTCGAGGTCCGTGAACAGCCCGCCGTTCGGTCTGGTCGCCACCGACACGTCCTCGGCGTCGTCGTCGCCCAGCGTGACGGTGGCGGGATCCACGTCGGCGGCGACGAAGTCCGGCGTCGAGAGGATCGCGACCGGGAGCCGCCCCCTCGATCGCAGCGGTAACGCGTTCCGATCACTGCCGGGCCTGAGGTCGATGTCGACCGGAATCGTGGAGACGCAGCTCCGCTGGAGGAACGTCTCGATGTTGGCGATCTCCGCGTCGCGCGTCGCGGGGGGATTCACCGACGGGTCCAGCCAGTTCACGTCCATCAAGACGGTGAGCTGTCCCTCGCCGGCGGCGAGATCGTCGCACTCCCATACGCCTCCGTTCGGCGTCTCCGTCGCGTCGTGCGAGACCAGGACGTTTTCGGCGTCGAGCCCGGCCATGCCGCCGGCCACGGCGGGCGACCAGCTGTCGAGCGCGTTCGGCGTCGTGGTGACCTCGCCCACCGCTCCCGGGTTGAAGGTGAAGAAGGGCCCGGCCGGCTCGAAGTCGCCCAGGCCGCCGACCGTGATCTCTCCGTCTCGGACCACGACGGCGTTCACGAACGCCTCCACCGACCCGTTGAGCAGCTCGCAGCACGATCGTTCTCCCGAGAGGTGGACGCCACCACCGTCGGCGAGGAAGGCGGCGAGCCGGGTCTGCTCGTCGGCTGTGAGCGGGAGAAAGCCCCCGATGTGCCAGACCACGTCGAAGGTCGAGAGGTCTTCGGGCAGCGACGCGACGTCGGTGACCGAGTGGCCCATCGCCGCGAGCACCCCCTCCAGCTCGCTCTTCGCCGGGGGGAAGTCCCCGAAGATCAGGACTTCGGCCGGGCTCGCGGCGGCGGCGACGCTGGCGCTCAGCGACGCCGACGCGGTCCCGGAA
This sequence comes from uncultured Gemmatimonadota bacterium, assembly GCA_964515425.1. Classification (GTDB taxonomy): domain Bacteria; phylum Gemmatimonadota; class Gemmatimonadetes; order Palauibacterales; family Palauibacteraceae; genus CAYVFM01. The sequence continues at coordinate 1,244 of CAZEUW010000127.1, forward strand.
GGCGTCGAAGGCCAGCTCTCGCTGAGCGGTCGCAGGCTGGTCGGATCGATCCCCTCGGCCACGCGAACGGTCTCGCCACCGGAGCGGTCCGGCGGCTGGAGCGGCGCGCCCGCCTCCTCGCAGGCGACCAGTGCCGCCGCCATCGCCACCGTGAGCAGCAGGACGGCCTTTTGTCGCGTCGGTGCGCTCATCTCGTCTGCTCCCTCGACCGGGCGGCACGTGGGTGAACCCGCGCTCACGAGCGTGGCAGAAGAAAGCAAGGCAGGGGCCGCGGCCCTCTTCTGATGTGGACCGCTCTATATCGTGTCAGGACGGTTGCTTACACGGCACGCGTCGGGGGCACGCTCCTTGTGCGGGGCATCGGTGCCGGCGCCGATGCTGCAAAGTTTGCAGGAATGCGGGCCGACAGCATGTCACGGTCCCCCGCGCTGGCCAGACCGGAGCGCTCGTGCTCGGATGCGCCGGCTACGGTGCTTCGACCACCGCCAGCCCCCTGAGCCACGCCGGCGACGTCTCGAACCCGGCCATCCGCGACCACGACCGGCCGCCGTCGGTCGAGCGGTGCACGCCGCGCTCGTCGGCCGCCCACAGCTCGCCCGGCGCCCGGCCCGCGGCCAGGAGCGGCGCCATCGTCTCCGGCTCCTCCGGCCAGCCGTCGGTGACCCGCTCCCAGCGCTCCGCGCCCTCCCGCCGATGGAGCCGGCCGTCGGCCGCGCCTGCCTGATAGGCGGAGCGCGCCCGCGAGGAGGCCGAGACCAGTACGACATCGGGATCGCCGGGGTCGATCGCCACGCTCCGCAGGTAACCGACCTCCAGGCCCTCCATCGGCGAGCGCCACGTCTCCCCGCCGTCGTCGCTCTCGTAGTAGCCGTCGCCGGCCGAGATCTTCAGCGTCTCGGGTCGGTCGGGGTGGATCGCGATCTCGTGGGTGTCGTAGGGGCCGCCCGGCACGCGGTCGCGCCAGGTGGACCCGCCGTCGGGGGTGGTCACCAGCGCGCCGGCCTCGATGGCCAGCCAGAGCCTGCCGGCGTCGGCGGGATGGCAGGCGATCCAGCGCACGTGGTGGGTCTCGGGCTTCGGCGGGAAGGACCAGTCGGCGGATGACGGCAGCTCCAGCAGCCCCTCGGCACGCTCCCACGACGTTCCGCCGTCCTCGCTGCGGAAGAGAGCGCTCGGCTCGGTGCCGGCCCATACGGCTCCCGGCGCGGTCGGGTCCGCAGCGATCGCGGTGACTTCCTCGCCCTCCAAGCCGGCCGCTCGCCACGCCTCGCCCCCGTCGTCGCTGCGGTGGACGCCGTCCACGGTGCCACACCAGGCGCGGCCGGTGGAGGTGTCGGCGGCCAGGCAAGTCGGCCGAGCCACGACGCCTGAGGTCGGCAAGAGCTCGCCCACGTCCGGCTCGAGGCGCAGCACGTCGTCGCGTGTGGCTACCAGGAAGCGCATGCGGAGAACATAAGCCTGGCGAGGGACTGAAGCTCGAAGTGACGAAGTCAACCCATCGAGGTTGCGCAAACAAAAGTCAACCTCATTAAGTTGACATTGCTGTTGTCAACCCGTATAGGTTGTCTCTGTTCCTGTCGAGAGTTCGAGATGACCGCATGGTGAAGCCAGGAGGAGACGGTGACCAGCAGCAGTTCGGACGAACCGCGCGCGACCGCGCTCATTGGGGACCTGTCGGGATCGCAGGAGCTCTCCCGGCAGCACCGGGCGAACGTGCAGGCCAGTCTCACGACGCTGCTCCAGACCCTGAATGTGGAGTTGGAAGATGCGCTCCTCTCGAACTTCACCGTTACGCTCGGGGACGAGTTTCAGGGGCTGTTGTGTCAGGCATCGGTGATCCCGGAAATCCTCTGGCGCCTCCGGGTCGACTTGCCTGCCGTGCGCCTCTGGGTGGGAGTCGGATTCGGAGGCCTCGACACTCCGATTCACGAGGAGGCGATCGGCATGGACGGCCCGACGTTTCATCGGGCCCGCCAGGGCGTGGACCTCGCTCGTGACGAAAGCATCCACGGTGGCGTTTTCGTCGGCTTCGACGAAGACGACGCCGTGCTCACCGGACTCGCCCGCCTCCTCGACCATCACCGTCACTCCTTCACCGAGGCTCAGATCGCTGCCGTAGCCGGTGTTCGTGAAGGACGCCGGCAGTCCGATGTCGCTGAGGAACTCGGGATCAGCCGCCAGGCCGTCAGCAAGCACCTCAAGACTGCCGGTTGGGACGTTTACGAGATGGGGGAAGAGGCTCTGCGGGAGCTCCTGGCTCGGAACGACACTGATGACGAATGGGAACGGTAGCCATGTGGTACGTCGGGGTCCCCGATACGGGGCCCGAGCTCGTGTTGTGGGGTCATGCGTGTGTGATCTGGATGCTGGTCAACTACGGCCACCAGATGGATCCGCTCGGTCAGGACCAGGTGCGAGCAGTCGCCGTGAGCGCACGAAAGCGATGGCGGATTCGGGTCGCGCTGAGAGCCATCGCGGGCGGCCTGGTGCTGTTCCTCCTCGTCGGCCATACCGACGGGGCCGTCGGACTGGCGGCGTTGTTCCTGGTTCTGGCAGTTCTGCTGCCCCTCGTCCGCCTGCATTCGGCGACGGCCGAATCGCCAGCCTCGTGGCATGACCTCCGGGGCGAGTCGGAGCTGACGGGCAACGTCCTCTTCCTCGCGGGAAGTGCGTTGTGGATCGGCAGCTTTCAACTCGACCTCTCGCTCGCCGTCCTGGAGGTGCCCACGAACCACGCGGCTCTGGCGGACGGCCTACTGGTGGGCTCGGGGGCCGTATTTCTCCTCCGCGGTGGTACTCACGTGATTCGAGGGATCCTCGAGAAGTCGGACACGTTGCTCACTAACCGAGCGTCCTACGATGCCGACGACAGGCTCCGCCATGGAATCACGATCGGCAACATCGAGCGACTGCTGATCTACGTTTTCGCCCTCATCGGGAGCTACGCAGCCATCGGGCTCGTTCTCACCGCCAAGGGTGTGGTCCGGGCCGTGGAATGGAAGGATCGACCCACGGTCGAATACTTCCTCATCGGCACGCTGGCCAGCGCCGGACTCGCGACAGTCGTAGGTATCGTCGTGCGTGGGGTCCTCCAGTTAGGCTGACTTCGCATCGCGACGTCTCAGCGGAGACGCCGAAGTTGCCGAAGCGCAGGCCACGCCGGGGAGCGACGCTGGAACGCCGGTTGCGCTTCCCGCTGGCCGTCATAATAGGTTCGACCGCCCGATCCTCCGCTACCCGTGACGGGAGCGCACCATGAGGCGCCACGCCGCCGGCCTCCTCGCCCTCTCCCTCCTCGCCCTGCCGCTGATCGCCGCCTGCGCCAGCACCGGATCGACCGGGGGAGGCGCCGACGCGATCCGGGCCATCATCCGGGTCGAGCACAACGTGACCACGTCCGGCCCCGTGACGATCCGGCTCGAGCACCAGTTCGGCGGCACCGACGTGCTCGGCGACGTCGACGGTGGGCAGACCGCCGAGTTCATCGAGGAGGTGCCGAGCGCCGGGGGCCGCTACAGGCTCACGGCCGAAACGCCGGCCGGCACGGAGGAGTTCGACTCCAACACCTTCGACCTGTCGGGCGACGCGATCGTGACGTGGCGGCTCAGCTCCGACGTCGTGCGCGTGCAGCACCTCCCGACCGCCGACAGCGCGACCGCCGGGTAGGGACGCTCGCTGACGAGGGCGCGGGAGTCCGACGGCCGCGCCCTGGTCCTCGTCAGTCCTCCACCGGCGGCGCCCCCGCCGCCTCCAGCGCGCGCTCGAGCTCGGGAATCACCTGGTCGCCGTAGCGGGCGACCTCCTCGGCGATCGGCGCCAGCTCGGCCCGCCCGGCGGCGACGGTGCGCCGGTGGAGCTCGGTCGGGCCGTAGGTGGAGTTCAGGCCCCGCAGGCCCACGCCGAGCCGGTCGTCGGGCTCGGGAGGTCCCCGCTCGCCGATCTCGTCCTTCGCCTCGCTCCCCTCGAGCCGCTCGGACAGCTCCAGCAGCTCCATCCGGACCTCGTAGAGCCGGTGCTCGAGCTCGACGTCCGCCTCCTCGGCGCGCTCCAGGGCCCGCTGCATCGCTTCGACCCGCTCCACGTGCTCCTCGAGGGCGTCCTCGGTGCGCGTGAGATCCCGCTGGAAGGCCGTGACCTCCTCGCGGAAGGCAGCCACCTCCGACGGCGGGACGCGGGGCAGGGCGCCCTCGCGGAGAGGGATCACCTCGAAGTCCACCGGGCCGGCGAGCTCGGTGACCTCGCCCTGCTCGACCGCGATCAGGGTGGCCGTGTAGGGGCCGGGCAGCGCCAGCGAGCCGCCCCACCAGCCGCCGTCCTCCTCGCCGAGGCCCACCACGTTGGCGGGCGCGTGCTCGAGGTCCCAGGCCACCCGGTGGACGCCGGCCGAGGTCGGGCCGTCCACCCGGGCGATCACGGTGCCGGCCGTGTCGCGCACCACCACCTGCACCGTGGGGCCCTGCTCGCGCTTCTCCCGCTCGAGCGCGTCCCAGCCCGGGAAGGGCACGTCCTCCGCCTCGTCCAGCGCCTCCTCCCGCTCCCGGCGCTCGGCCTCGAGCGACTCGTAGCCGTCCCGGAGGTGGTAGGTGAAGACGGCGCCGAAGGGCGGGTTCTCGGCCGCGTAGTCGTCGGACCCCTGGGAGTCGGAGACCTCGTCCTCCTCGAACCAGAGGGCCTCCCGCGGGGGCGCGAGCGCGCCCTCCCGGGCGAGGGCCTCGGCGTCGAGCCGCCGGAGCGGTGTGTAGTCGTCGAGCACGAAGATGCCGCGCCCGAAGGAGGCGGCCACCAGGTCCTCGTGGTCCCGCTGGATCACCACGTCGCGGAAGGAGATCGTGGGCGCGCCGCCCAGCTCGGTCCAGGTGGCGCCGCCGTCGGTGGTGAAGAAGAGCCCGAACTCGGTGGCCGCGAAGAGCAGGTCGGGGTCGACGTGGTCCTGCACCACCCGCCACACCAGGTGGCGGTCGGGCAGGTCGCCGGCGAGCGACGTCCAGGTCCGGCCCCGGTCGGTGCTCTTCACCAGGTAGGGGCTGAAGTCGCCGCTCTTGTGATCGTCCAGCGCCACGAAGACGGTGGACGTGTCGTGGTGGGAGGCCTTGACGTCGTTGACGAACGCCGTGGAAGGCACCCCCGGCAGGCTGCCGACCTCGATCCGCCGCCAGCTCTCGCCCCCGTCTTCGGTGACGTGCAGCAGCCCGTCGTCGGTGCCCGCGTAGATCAAGCCCTCGTCCAGCGGCGACTCGCCGAGCGAGGTGATCGTGTTGAAGTTGGACATGGCGGAGACGTCCCACGGATTGTCCCAGCTCCGCACCTTGCCCATGATCGGCAGCTCGATCCGCTCCTGGTCCCGCGTCAGGTCGCCCGAGATCGGGGTCCAGGAGTTCCCGCGGTCGTCCGACCGCCACACGCGCTGGGAGGCGTGGTAGACCCGCGCCGGGTCGTGGAAGCTCACCTCCACGGGCGCGTCCCAGTTGAAGCGCTCGAACTCCTCCCCCTCGCGGGCCTGCGGCTGGACGAGGACCGCGTCGCCGGTGGAGCGGTCGACCCGGAACAGCACGCCCTGCTGGTACTCGCCGTAGTGGATCGAGCTGCCGGGCTCGGTGGCCTGGTCGTGACCGTCCGCCCCCAGCGTCTTCCACCAGTCGGCGTTCCGGATCCCGCTCTCGTGGTCGGTGCGCACGGGTCCGGCGTTGGAGCCGTTGTCCTGGGTGCCGCCGTAGACGTGGTAGAAGGGCTCGGCGTCGTCCACGGCGATCTTGTAGTACTGCATGACCGGCAGGTTGTCGACGAAGCGCCAGTGCTTCCGCCCGTCGAAGGTCTCGTACAGCCCGCCGTCGGAGCCGACCAGCATGTAATCCGGGTCGTCCGGCCGGAAGGCGATCGCGTGGTCGTCGACGTGCTTGTCCTCGACGTTCATCGACTCGAAGCTCGCCCCGTGGTCGGCGGAGGTGAGCGTGACGACGCTGACCAGGAAGAGGCGGCCGAACTCGTGGGGCGAGGCGTAGAGCTCCTGG
>CAZEUW010000128.1:0-7232 GCA_964515425.1 uncultured Gemmatimonadota bacterium
CCGAGGAGAAGCGGGTCCGGATCGGCCACACCTTCATCGACGTCTTCGAGGAGGCCGCCGGGCGCCACGGCGAGGCCGGGTACCTGGTCCAGGGGACGCTCTATCCGGACGTCATCGAGTCGGTCTCGGTGCACGGCCCCTCGGTGACGATCAAGTCCCACCACAACGTGGGCGGTCTGCGGCCGGACCTCCCCTTCGAGCTGGTGGAGCCGCTCCGCGACCTGTTCAAGGACGAGGTCCGACAGGTGGGCCGGGAGCTCGGCCTGCCGGAGGAGATGGTCGGCCGCCACCCGTTCCCCGGGCCCGGCCTCGCCGTCCGCATCCTGGGCAAGGTCACCCCGGACGCCCTGTCTACGCTCCGGGAGGCGGACGCGATCTACCTGGAGGAGATCCGCCGTGCGGGGCTGTACGACGAGATCTGGCAGGCCTTCGCCGTGCTGCTCCCCGTCCGCTCGGTCGGCGTGATGGGCGACGGACGCACCTACGAGAAGGTGCTGGCGCTCCGGGCCGTGACGAGCAGGGACGGGATGACGGCCGACTGGTACCCGATGCCCCACGAGGTGCTGGGCAGGATCTCCAACCGGATCATCAACGAGGTGCCGGGCATCAACAGGGTGACCTACGACGTCTCCTCCAAGCCCCCGGCGACCATCGAGTGGGAGTGACCGCGGCCGGCCGACCGACGCCGGTGTCCGACGAGGAGGGAGCGCGATGGCGGAGCTGAGCGAGATCGTCGAGTACCTGGACGAGCGGCTGGGCGTCGGCGAGATGGAGGATTATCCGGGCGCCTACAACGGCCTCGAGATCGAGTCCCGCTCGCCGGTCGAGAAGGTGGCCGCCGCGGTGGACGCCTGCCGGGCGACCGCCGAGATGGCCGTCGCCGCCGGAGCGCAGCTCCTGCTCGTCCACCACGGGCTCTTCTGGGGCGAGCCGCTGCCGCTCACGGGCCGCAACTACCGGCGCGTGGCCGCCTTCCTGGAGGCCGACCTCGCCCTCTACGCGGCTCACCTTCCGCTCGACGCCCACCCCGAGCTGGGCAACAACGCGCTGCTCGCGGAGGCGCTCGACCTGGAGGCGGAGGGCCGCTTCGGGACGCACGAGGGCGTCGAGGGGCTCGGCGTCTGGTGCGCGGCCGACCTCCCCCGCGACGAGCTGCTCGCCAGGGTGGAGCGGGCCTGCGGGGGCGAGCGGCCGACGCTGGTGCCGGGCGGGCCGGCCCACGTGCGCCGGGTCGGGATCGTCACGGGCGGCGCCAGCTCGCTGCTCGGTCAGGCGGCGGAGGAGGGGCTCGACACCTTCGTCACCGGGGAGGGCCCGCACCACACCTACCACGAGGCGCAGGAGCTCGGCGTGAACCTGGTCTACGCCGGCCACTACGCCACCGAGACCTTCGGCGTGCGGGCGGCCGCCCGGGAGGTGGCCGAGCGCTTCGAGCTGGAGTGGGAGTTCCTGGAGCACCCGACGGGGCTGTAGGGGCGCGGAACGGCGCCACCCGGTCTAGAACACGCTGAACTTCAGGTTGGATCCCAGCGTCTACACGCCTTCGCCCCGAGCCCGGACATGCCCTAGTCCTGCGCCGCCGCTACGATGGCGACCGCGGCCATGGCCCGCTCCTCGAGGCTGTCGTACTCCTCCCAGACGGCGTCGAGGGCGTCGTACCAGGCCTTCGTATGGGGCCGATCGGCGACGCCGGTGGCGCGGGCGTAGGGGACATAGTCGTCGCCCAGGACCCGCCTGGCGGCTTCACCGGTCGCCTTGAACTGGAGGTAGTGCCAGAACCGGTCGTGCTCGAGCCCGTGGGCGGCGAGGGCGGCGTCGGCCGCGGGTCGGATGGTGCTGCCGATCGGCTCGCCGTGGGCAAGCTCGTGGACGTAGATCTCGAGGGTGTGCTCCGTGGTCTCGGGGTCGGCCGCGCCCAGGAACAGGATGTTGTCGTTCGAGAAGGCGCCCGCCCAGTTGGTGTAGGTGGAGACGTAGGTGAGGTAGTCGACGTCGCCCCAGGTCGCGTCCAGCTGGTCGGCGGTGGCGGCCAGCAGGGCCGGGCCGTGGACCGCCAGGTCGGCGCGCAGCCTAGCCGCGAAGCCCTCCGCCATGGCCCGGTGACGGGGCCAGAAGTGCTCGCGGTAGGTTGGCATGAACGCTTCGAAGGTCGCCCGGATCTCGGGATTCTCGATGGCTTCCGGCCCTTCACCGAGCTGCCGGGCGATGGCGAACAGGCTGCCGAGAAACAGGCGGTTGTCCAGCACGGGCGCGTACATCTCGGCCACCGTCTCGAACGCGGCGGCAATGCCGGGATCCTCGAGCAGGGCCGCATCTTCGGGGAAGAGCGGGACGGTCCGGAAGCCGTAGTCCTCGCCGTTCAGCGCACGGGCCGCATGGAACGCGAAGAAGTGGAGCGAGACCCATTCGCTGGTGCGGATCTCGAACCGATCCATATCGATGGCGGCGGGCGCGGGCTGCCCCGGCGGTACGGGCGCGGCCTGGCAGGCCAGGCAGGCGAGTGCGATGGCTGGGATCGATGAATTACGTATTGGAGGGAGACGAATCACGGGGGCTCTCTCATGGCGGTCGTGGCTGACGCCGGCACTATGGCGGGGGTGCCGTCGTCGGGGCAAGCGTTGTGGTGGCTCGTGGGGAGGGCGCTTGATTCGCGGTTCGTGCGCGGGCGAGCGGCGGTTGGGGAGGCTCTCTCCGGCGGGTGGGCTGACGCGCATGCGGTTCTACCACGGATCACGAGACTCGATACCCTTGTCCTCGAGTACCTGCTCCGCCTTCCCGAGAATCCGAAGCTCGCGGGTCAGCCGCTCAACCGCCTGAGTCCCCCCAGAGACCTCTCGGAGCTCCTCTGACACTCATGAATCACTTCCCGGGTCAAAGGATGGGTCAAATCGGTGTGGAAAACACCTGTCAGCCCTGTATCACGAGGGCTGTCAGCTCAGAAGACAGAGAACTTCAGGTTGCCCAGATACTTCTCCGGGTTCTCCCTCAGGTCCTGGCTGAGCAGAGCGATCTCCTCGGAGGCGGCCTGGAGGTTCTCCGCGGCGGCCGTCGCGCGCTCGTAGAGCCGGTCGTCGTTCACGAGCTTCCCCAGCGTGCCCTCGCCCCGGTCCATCTTGGCGAGGATGGAGTTCAGCGACTCGCCGGAGGCGTCCAGCTCCGCGCTGGCGCGGCCGAGCCGGGCCGTGAGGGTGTCGATCTGCGCCACGGTCCGCTCGAGCCGCGGGCTGTCGGTCGCGGCGGAGAGGTTCTCGCTGGTGCGGCGCAGGCTGCGCACCAGCGCCTGCAGCGTCTCCCGCTCGCTCTCGACCAGCCCGCGCAGCTCGGCCATGCTCCCCGAGAGGTCGCGGGCGCTGGCCTGCAGCGAGGCGACGGTCGTGTCCGAGAGCACCCGAGCGGTCCGCTCGAGGACCGCCTCCGCCTGGCTGCCGAGCTCGGCCGCCACGGTCTGGAGGTCCTCCCCCGTCCCGCCGGCGATCGTGTCACCGGGGCTCACGGCGCGGGACGCGCCGCCCGGCACCAGCTGCACCATCTGGCTGCCGAGGAAGCCGGACGGCTTGATGAGCGCCCGGCTGTCGGCCGGCAGCGAGACCTCCCCGCGAACCTCGACCTCCAGGAGCGCGCCCTCCGGCACGAGCCGCACGTTCTGGACGGCGCCCACGTCCACCCCGTGCAGGTAGACGCGGGAGCCGCCGGAGACCTGGGCGGCCTCGGGGGCGAGGACGTGGAAGCGGAAGCGCTCACCCCCGATGTCGGCCCCGGTGATCCACACGATCCCCGCGACCATCGCCACGAGGGAGACCAGCACGAGCGCTCCCACCTGGAGCTCGGCCCTGTGCTCGGAGCGGAGGCCGGGATCCCTCACGGTACCTCCGCGGCGTCGGCGGTCACGCGCTCGTCCCGTGGAGTGCGCTTCCGATCGCGCGTGAGCCGACGCATCCCGGTGAGGAACTGCTGGACCGCCTGGTCGTCGCTCTCCCTCAGCTCGTCGGGCGTGCCGATGGCGCGGACGCGACCGTCGGAGAGCACGGCGATTCGGTCGCCGAGGTAGAAGGCCGAGTCGACGTCGTGGGTCACGACCACGCTGGCGACCCCGATCTCGTCCCGGAGCGCCGCGATCAGCTCGTTGATCCGCGCCGCGTTCACCGGGTCGAGTCCCGTCGTGGGCTCGTCGTAGAGGACGTATTTCTTGCGCCCGACGATCGCGCGGGCGAGAGCGACCCGCTTCTGCATCCCGCCGGAGAGCTCGGCCGGCAACAGCTGCAGCACGTCCTCCTCGAGGTTCACGTGCGTGAGGCTCTCGCGCACCTTCCGCTCGCAGCCCTCCGGATCCTCGTCGCACTCGACCTGGGGGAGCCCGAGCCGGATGTTCTCGGCCACGCTGAGCGAGTCGAACAGAGCCGAGTTCTGGAAGACGTAGCTGATCCGGGAGCGGACTTCCGCGATCTCCTCGGCGTCGGCGTCCGGGACCGAGATTCCGTCCACGGTGACCTCGCCCTCGTCGGGGTCGAACAGCCCCACGATGTGCTTGATGAGCACACTCTTGCCGGTGCCCGACGGGCCCATCACGACCAGGGTCTCCTCCTCGTTCACGTCGAGGTCGACGCCGTCGAGCACCTGTTGGCCGTTCAGCGCCTTCTTGAGTCCTCGGATCCGGATCATGTGGGGCGGTCGTGGACGGAGTCGGAGCGGTTCACGAGGTCCCGCGCGTCGGCGGGCTCCGGCGCCGCCGACGTCCAGCTACACGGCGCGGCGACGCCGGATCCGGCCCCCCGGCTCACGAGACCGCCTTGTAGACGGGCCCGAGGGCGACGTCGAGGACCATGATGGCGACGATGATGGCCACTACCGCCGTCGTGGTGGTGCGTCCCACGCCCTCCGCGCCCCCCTCGGCCCGCATGCCGACGTAGCAGGCGACGAAGGTGATCGTGAAGCCGAAGAACACCGCCTTCACGAGCGAGAAGATCAGCGCGGCCCCGTGGTAGTAGCTCTGCACCCCGTACACGTACTCGTGGGTCGTCATCGGCAAGAGCGCGACCGCCGTGATCCAGCCGCTGAGGATGCCCGCGACGTTCGCCAGGATGCACAGCGGCAGCAGCACAAAGGTGCCCGCGACCACCCGGGGCACGACGAGCTCGACCACGGGGTCCCGGCCCAGGGTGCGGAGGGCGTCGATCTGGTCGGTGACTTTCATCGTGCCCAGCTCGGCCCCGATGCCGGCCCCGACCTTCCCGGCCAGCACGATGGCGGTGAGCACGGGAGCGAGCTCGGTCAGCATCCCGGCCGCCACCGCCTCGCCGACGATCCAGAGCGGGATGTTGGTGAACTGATAGCCGCTCTGCTGGGCGAGGACCGAGCCGCTGAGGGAGCCGACGAGCACCACCAGACCGACGCTGTCGACCCCCATCTGCTTGGCCTGTCGGAAGGACTCCTTCAGGTAGCGGCGGGGCGACCGGAAGGCCACCACGGTCGCCGCCAGCAGGATGCCGCCCCGTCCGGCGTGGCGCGCCACGGCGAAGCCGAAGCGGCCCAGCCGGCGGAGCCATCCCGGGCGGTCGCCGCCCTCCGAGGTGCCCGCCGACGCCTCCGCGCTCACCGGGCGCTCCCGGCGGTCGCCGAGTCTCCCGACACGGAGTCGCCCTGGTCCTCCTCGCCGGGGCGCCAGCCGCGGCTCTCGAGCGTGTCGCTCCGCTCCTGGATGCGGCGCCACAGCTCCGCCATCCGGGCGGGCGAGCGTCCCTGCTCCTCGGCGAAGCGCACCAGCCGCTCGGGCTCGACCTCCCATCGGTCCAGCACCAGGCTTCGGGCGGAGTCGCGTGGGAGGCCGCGGAGCGGCACGTCCGTCTCGCTGGTCATGTCGGGATCGAGGAGCACGAGGCGGGCCATCACTTCGACGTAGACGGAGTCGGACACGCCGCTCGAACCGGCATCGTCGTCCGTGCCGCAGGCCGAACTGAGCAGCGCGCCGGCGAGGAGGGTCGCGGCGAGCGGGCCGAGCGGCCCCGAGCGGAGCGCCGACGTCAGGGCGCGGCCTCCTCGACGGCGCCGTCCGCCTTCCGGTACAGGAGCCAGGCCAGCCACGCGAACACGATCAGCGCGATCGGCGTCTGGAGGATCCCCTGCCACTCGTGGCCGACGTGCCAGTTGTCGACCAGCCACTGGAAGACGGCCACGCGCTCGGCGAAGAAGATCACGGCCGCCAGCAGGACGCCCACCAGTGCGGCGCCGGCGATCAGGCCGGAGCTGAAGAGCACGCCGCCCTCACGCTTCTCCTTGAGGACGTCGCCCGCGTTCCGCGATTCGATGAGCTTCCGGAGGCCGCCCCCGATCAGGATCGGGGTGGTGAGCGAGACCGGCAGGTAGAGCCCCACCGCGAACGCCAGCGAGGGCTGCTTCAGGAGGTGCTCGACCGCCGCCGCCAGGCCGATCCCGATGAGCACGAAGGTCCAGGGGAGGTTGGCCTCCAGCACGCCGTCGATCACGAGGCTCATCAGGGTCGCCTGGGGGGCGGGCAGCGTATCGCTGCCGATCCCGTAGGAGCCGTGCAGGAGGATGAGCACGGCGCCCATCACGCTGGCCGCCGTGAGGACGCCGACCATCTCGCCCACCTGCTGCTTCCAGGGCGTGGCCCCCACCAGGAAGCCGGTCTTCAGGTCCTGCGAGGTGTCCCCCGCGATCGCGGCCGCGATGCAGACGACAGCGCCCACCGAGAGGATCGAGACCCGCGCGTCGGGCGCGTCGCCCATGCCGAGCGCCACGAAGATGAGCGAGGTGGCGATCAGCGTGGCGATCGTCATGCCGCTCACCGGGTTCGAGCTGGAGCCGATGAGGCCGACGATCCGCGAGCTGACGGTGACGAAGAAGAAGGCGAACACGACCATCGCGATCGCCGCTGCGAGGTTCACGGGGATGAAGGGGATCTGCCACAGCAGCAGCGCCACCACGAGCGAGCCGACGCCGACCCACCCGAGCGGGAGGTCGCGGTCGGTCCTCGCGATCCCCTCGAGCTTCTCCGAGGTCGCCTCGCCGATCTTGTCCACACCGATGCGGATGCTCTCCATGATCGTCGGGAGCGACTTGACCAGGGTGATCGCGCCGCCGTACGCGACGCCGCCCGCGCCGATGTAGCGTATGTAGCGGTTCCAGATCTCGTCGGTCGACATCTGGGCGACTGGGATCTCGCCCGGATAGATGACCTGCCCGCCCCCCACGGCGTTGATGATCGGGATGATGAC
>CAZEUW010000129.1:0-7222 GCA_964515425.1 uncultured Gemmatimonadota bacterium
GATCGCGGCGGGGCGCCCGGGCGTTCGCGTCCTCCGCGACGTACACCGTCTCGGCCGGCGCCGCGCCGGCGTCCTCCGCAACGGCGACCGACCCGGCCGGCGCCGCGGCGTCGGCGCTCGCCTCCGCCTCGTTCGCCTGCGATTCGGATCCGCACGCGGCCACGGCCGCGGCCAGCAGGACCAGGAGCCAGTGGTGATGCCTTCGCCGACCGTTCATGCCGTCCCTCCCTCGATGTCCGTCGTCCCTCGGCGCGTGCCGCCGTCGGGTTCGCGAAGCCTACCTTCGCGACCACTTCATACCCTCATACGGCAGACTGGCTCCATGGAATGAACGTCACCGGGCCGCGGCTCGACGGCCGTGGGGCGTCGAGGCAGGGCGGCTGACGAGACGGCGACTGTCTCGTCTCGTCGCGGTCCTCTAGGTTGGCGAGTCGCGCACGCGACCCGACCGAGCCCCGAGCCCCACGGAGACCGCCGCCATGCGTCCTTTCGTCCCCTGGCCCCGTCTCGTCATCGCTGCGGTCGCGATGCTCGCGCTCGCCCCTCTCGCGGCGCCGGCCCCCGTCGCCGCCCAGCAGCCCGACACCGCCGTCGCGGCCGATCCAGCGGGGGACACCGCCTCCGCCGTCACCGTCGAGGACCTCCGGCACGCCGCCAAGGTGATGGGCCTCTCCTTCACCGAGGCGGAGCTCACCCAGATGATCGAGGGGGACGCCCCCTTCACGGACGTGAACGGGCTCCGGGAGGAGAGTTACGGCCCGCTCCGCGAGGCGGAGATCCCCAACTCGGTGCCGCCGGCGCTGGTCTTCCGGCCCGTGCCGCCGAGCGCCGGGCCCGCCGACCGCGCCCCCGAGTGGTCCGCGCTGCCCGAGGTGGACCGCCCCGACGACCTCGAGGAGGTCGCCTACTGGTCGATCCCCGAGCTCGCGGCGCTGCTTCGGTCGGGACAGGCGACGTCGGTCGAGCTCACCCGCATGTACCTGGACCGGCTGAAGCGCCACGACGCGACGCTCCACGCCGTGGTGAGCCTGACCGAGGAGCGGGCGCTGGAGCAGGCCCGTGCCCGGGACCGGGAGCTGGCCGCGGGCGACGTCCGCGGCCCCCTGCACGGCATTCCCTGGGGCGCCAAGGACCTGCTGGCGGTGCCCGGCTACCGCACCACCTGGGGCGCGGCGCCCTACCGGGAGCAGACGATCGACGAGACCGCGACCGTGGTGGCGCGGCTGGACTCGGCGGGTGCGGTGCTGGTGGCCAAGCTGACCCTCGGGGCGCTGGCCTGGGGCGACGTGTGGTACGCCGACACCACCCGGAATCCCTGGAACCCGGAGGAGGGCTCCTCGGGCTCGAGCGCCGGGTCGGCGGCGGCGGTGAGCGCGGGGCTCGTCCCCTTCGCGATCGGGACCGAGACGCTCGGCTCGATCGTCTCCCCCTCGACCCGTACCGGGGTGACGGGCCTGAGGCCCAGCTTCGGACGGGTGAGCCGCCACGGCGCGATGGCCCTCTCCTGGAGCATGGACAAGATCGGGCCCATCTGCCGCCACGCACGGGACTGCGCGCTCGTCTTCGACGCGATCCGCGGCCCCGACGGCGAGGACCCGACCGTGGTGGACCGACCCTTCCCCCACCGGCCCGACGTCCGCCTCTCGGAGCTCCGGATCGGCTACCTCCCCGACGCCTTCGAGGCGGACACGGCCGACGGGGAGGAGATGGACGAGGAGGAACGGGCGGCGCTCGCGGCCGACCGGCGGACGCTGGAGGTGCTGCGGGAGGCCGGCGCCGAGGTGGTGCCGATCGAGCTGCCCGACCGGCCCGCCGGGGCGATGGCCCCGATCCTCTCGGTGGAGGCGGCCGCCGCCTTCGACGAGCTCACCCGCTCCGACCGGGACAGTCTCCTGGTGCGCCAGGAGGCGGCGGCCTGGCCCAATGTCTTCCGCTCGGCCCGCTTCGTCCCGGCCGTCGAGTACGTGCAGGCCAACCGGATGCGCTCGCTGCGGGGACGCGAGATGGCGGACGCGCTCTCCGAGGTGGACGCCTACGTGGCCCCGAGCTTCCGGGGGTCGGCCAACCTGCTGATCACCAACCTGACCGGACAGCCCTGCGTCGTGGTGCCGAACGGCTTCACCGACCCCGAGAGCCCCACCAGCATCACCTTCTGCGCGCCCCTCTACGGCGAGGCGGCGGCGCTGGCCGTCGCGGAGGCCTTCCAGGCGGCGACCGACTGGGAGGAGCGGCGGCCGCCGCGCTACGATCCGGGGGTCGACGACCCGCCGGCCGGCGCGGAGGGCGGGAGGTAGCCGCGCCCCGGCGCCCGCGCCCCATGCCCCTCCACTTCGACCTCGAGACGACCGGCCTCGACCCCGACGCCGCACGCATCGTCGAGCTGGCGGCGGTGGACGACGACGAGGCCGGCCCCGCCCAGACCGAGCTGGGCTTCGGTCGCGAGCCCACCTGGCTCCGGCGCTACCGGCCCGACGTGCCGATCCCGGAGGAGGCGGCCCGCGTGCACGGCATCACCGACCGGGACGTGGCCGACGCGCCGCGCTTCGCCGACGAGGCGGCCGAGGTCCAGCGCCTCTTCGAGGGCCGCGTGCTCTGCGGCTACAACCTGCGCGCCTACGACACGCCGCTGCTCGACGCCGAGCTCCGGCGCGCCGGCCAACCGGGGCTCGACCTCGAGGCGGTGCGCGAGATCGACCTGTACCGGGTGTGGGCGCGGCTGTCGCCCACCGAGGGCAGGGGGCGCCGCACGCTGGAGGCCGCGGTCGCCCGTTACCTGGGGCGTACGCTCGTGGACGCCCACGCGGCCGCGGCCGACACCCTGGTGCTGCCCGAGCTGCTCGCCGCCATGCGCGACGAGCACGGCCTCTCGCCCGAGGAGATGGTCGAGCTCAGCGTGGCTCCCGACGAGGTCGACCGGGCCGGCAAGCTGCGGCGGGAGGGCGGGGAGGTCGTCTTCGCCTTCGGCCGCCACGCGGGCGAGCCGGTGACCGAGCGCCGGGACTACGTGGACTGGATCCTCGGTGCGGACTTTCCGTCCGAGACGAAGCGGATCCTCCGGCGGCTGGTGGAGGAGGGGGGTTAGGCGGCCGTTCCCGGCTCGCCCGCGTCACGGGGAGGGGAGGAGCGCGTCACCTCGCCACCGCGAAGACCTCCTCCAGGTCGATCTCGCCGACGACGTTTCCGCGGAGATGGACGGGAACCCGGTCGGTGTATCGCTCGCAGCGGGCCGTCCCGCCTCCGAACGACCACACTTCGACGACCTCCGCCTCCGGGTCCACGAGCCAGTAAACGGGCACGCCCTGCCGGCGGTAGAGCTTGAGCTTCACGCCCCGGTCGCGGCTCTCGGTCGAAGGGGAGAGAATCTCCACGACCAGGTCGGGCGCCCCTCGGATCCAGTCGTCCCGGAGAACCCCCTCGCGCGCCGCCGCGACGAAGACGAGGTCGGGCTGGACGCCCTCGTCGGTAGCGGGGAATTGGACGCCCGGCGCGTGGAAGAGGCGGCCGTGGTCGCCCTTCACCAGGACCGCGTGGAGCGCGACGGTCAGCCGAACGCTGATCTCCTGGTGACGGAAGGAGGGCGCCGCCGTCACGAAGAGCTCGCCCTCGATCGCCTCGCGACGCTTGCCGTCCTCGGGCGTCTGCTGGACGTCCTGCCAGGTGATCTGCGAGAGTGCCATGGAATCCACATTATACCGCCGGCGCGGGGCGGCCACCATCGGCCCGGGCACGGTGTCGGCCGGCGTCATCGCGCTCGCAAGGCGATTCCCGACGGAGGTGGCTCCATGCCCCGCCTCGACCCCCCGCCGATCGTGGCCGTCCTCGCCGCCGCAGTCGTCGCGCCGGCGCTCACGCCCGCGGCGGTCCCCGCCCAAATGCCCGGCGACGCGGCACGGGAGGGGCTGTACGTGGGTGGCCTCGCCGGCCACGGGTTCGACGCCTCGCCCGAGTTCTCGGAGCAGCACATCTGTCCCGACGAGAGTCCGTGGGAGGTGGGCGCGCGGATCGGCTATCGGTTCGCTCCGATCCTGAGCATCGAGGCGACCGCCTCCCACCGGTGGGAGAACCCGGACCTGTGCGTGAACGGCTTCGGCCGGCCGCCGCCCGAGAACGGAACGGTCGAGTCGATGGTGTTCGGCGAGGAGGTCGAGGGCTATCCCTACGGCGCCTTCGACGTGCGGGTCGTCGTCCGTCCGGTCGAAGTCGGCGGTCTCGTCTCGCCGCACCTGGCCGCCGGCGCCGGGTGGTTCCCCTCCAAGGAGATCGGCCACCTGCTGGCGGCCCTCGGCGTCCGGCTGGGGCACGGGCCGCTGCAGGCCACGGTGGAGGCGGAGGGCCTCTGGTACGACGTGCCCTTCGAGACGGTCGTGGAAACCTACGAGGACGGCGAGCTCGTCGACGTCCGGCGCGCGCCCGGCGGGGAATCGGAGCGCCCGATCCGGCTCAGGGCGGGCGTCCTCTGGTATCCGTGAGGGCCGTCCGGCCGGCGCGGGGCGGGTCGGGGGCCGCCGCCGGTCGGGCTGACGCGCCTCAGCTCCGTCGGGCGGAGACCTCCTCGGCGAGGTCGGCCTCGTCGAAGTGCTTCTCGAGGAGTGCCACGTTGCGGAGGTTCGCCCGGTAGAGCACGTCGAAGAGGTCGCCGACGAGGGGGACCGCCCCCACCGACAGGTCCAGTGCGACGTTTCCGAGCATGCGACCGATCAGCCCCCACGGCGCGCCCAACCGTCGGGCCTCGACGAGCATCCAGCCCGAGATGATCGCGGCCAGCACGTCGCCGGCGACCGGCAGCAGGCCGAGCAGCGGATCGAGGCCGACCCGGACCCCGATCACCGGGATCTCGACCGCCGTGTCCATGAACCGGGCGACACGGCGGAGGCGCTGGAGCCGGTCCAGCGTCCTCACTCGTCACCCTCCACGAGCCGCAGCACCCGCCCACCGCCCTCCAGCACGTACAGCTCGCCGGCGCCGTCCGTACCGAAGGAGGTGATCTGGCCCAGGTCGCCGAGGTCGTCCTCCACGACGTCGGTCGCCTCGCCTCCCTCGAGGAGGAAGCTGCGCACGAAGCCCGAGCAGAGGTCGGCGAAGAAATAGCGCCCCTCCGCCGCGGAGACCGCCGAGCCGCGGTAGACGAAGCCCCCGGTGATCGAGCAGCCCTCGTCGTGGCCGTACTCCAGCACCGGCAGCTCCAGCCCCGTCTGGTCGCACCCGCCGCCGCCGAA
Organism: uncultured Gemmatimonadota bacterium; assembly: GCA_964515425.1. Taxonomy (GTDB): domain Bacteria; phylum Gemmatimonadota; class Gemmatimonadetes; order Palauibacterales; family Palauibacteraceae; genus CAYVFM01. Next base: position 5,217 of record CAZEUW010000129.1, read on the forward strand.
GCAGTGCATCCCCTCCATCACGTTCCAGCCGTAGTTGACGCCGGCCCGGCCGTCGTCGACCGCGTTCACCTCCTCCCAGCTGTTCTGGCCCACGTCGGCGATGAAGAGGGTGGAGGAAGGCGGGTCGAAGGCGAAGCGCCAGGGGTTGCGGAGGCCGTAGGCCCATATCCGGTCGTCGCCGGAGCGGCCCACGAAGGGATTGTCGGCGGGCACCGTGCCGTCGGGCTCGAGGCGGACGATCGTGCCGAGCACGGTGGTGGAGTCCTGACCGTTGCCCTGCGGGTCGCCTCCGCTGCCGCCGTCCCCGAGCGCGACGTAGAGCCGGTCGTCGGGACCGAAGGCGAGCATGCCGCCGTTGTGGTTGGAGAAGGGCTGGCCGACCTCCAGGATCGTGTCGGACGCGACGACGCTCGCCACGTCGGCGGCCGGATCGGCGACCGTGTAGCGGACGACGCGCGTCGCGCCGGCGGGGTCGATCGTGAAGTCCAGGTAGAGCTGCCCGTTGGTCTCGAACTCGGGGTGGAAGGCCATGCCCAGCAGCCCCTGCTCGTTGCCGTCGGTGTCGACGACGTCGGCGATGTCGAGGTATGGCGTGGCGAGCAGCTGACCGTTCCGGACGATCCGCACGCGGCCGGGCTGCTCGAGGACGAAGAGCCGGTCGTCCCCCTCCGGGGCGGTGAGATAGGTCGGCCGGGTCAGCCCGTCGACGACGGTCTCGACCTCGAGGACCAGCTCACCGTTTCCGTTCCCGCCACCGTTTCCATCGCCGTTGCCGGGCGGAGGCGTGGGACCGTCCGAGCAGGCGGGGAGGAGGGCGAAGGCGGCGAAGGAGAGGATCGCCGTCGGGACGTGAGGTCGCCCGGAGCGCATGGGGGTCTCCCGGTCGTGGTGTCGAGAGGGCTTCCTGCTCGCTCACGGCTTCAAGAATCGGGCGCGTCCCGTTCCTCCGACCGCTCGCCGGTCTCCCGAGGTCTCTCGCCCCCGCCGCGGCGCTCCGGATGCCCCCGGTGGCGCTCGGCCTCCGGACGCACGGACGGGTCGCCGGTGAACCAGTCCGCCGGCAAGAACGAATCTGACATGGTCGCGCTCCCGTGTGGGGCTCGTTACGTGGGCCGTGGAGCCACGTGTCGCAAGGAGCGTGGGCGAGGGGGCGGTAAGCGTCCAACGCCCTGTGTGACAGGGAGATGAAGACTTTTGTGACGACGGGGGTCCCGCCTGCCTGTAGGAAGCAGGCAACAGGGTGTGCGTCGTAGCGGGCGCCGCCGGCATATACTTCTCTCGGAGCCGCAGGAGAGTCACGCAACGCAGGGAGGAAACGCCACGATGGACGCCACGCTGGAGAAGGTGACGCGGAAGGACCAGCAGGGGGAGGAGACCGAGATCGCCCGGGACCTGCCCTGCGAGGTCGATACCGGGGCGGAGGAGGTCGTCCTCACGCTCGGGCGCGACCTCGGGATCAAGCTCGGCGACGAGCTGGAGAGCGACGCCTTCGAGTGGAAGCGGAAGGTCACGGGCCTCCGAAAGGAGCGCACCGAGGAGGGATTCCGCGTCACCCTGAGCTACGAGTGAGGGCCCGGCCTCGGAGGCTCTCCTCGGGGCTCCCCGAGCAGGTGCTCGATTCGCCGCCACCGCTCGTCCGGGCCGGGCGCCTCCTCCGGGAGCGCGAGGTCGGACCCCACGTCGCGGTAGAGTCGGCGGGCCCGCGTCAGCCGTCGGCGGGCCGTCGAGCCGCGGCCCTCGGCCAGGGCCGCGAGGCCGTCGAGGAAGAGCACCTCCGCCGCGACCCACAGCCGTCCCGAGGCCGGCGCACCGCCCGGGGCCAGCGCCTCCGCGAGGGTGGCGACGTCGAGGCGCCGGACCGTCTCGAGATCCACCCCCACCGACGCCGCGGCCGCCTGCAGCCCCCGTCGGATCTCCCGGAGCTCGCCCCCGTCGGCCTCGAGCGACAGGTCGAGGCGCGACAGCTTCCGGGCGAGCCGCGGCAGGGGCTCCGGTGTGAGGATGAC
>CAZEUW010000130.1:0-7216 GCA_964515425.1 uncultured Gemmatimonadota bacterium
TCCCCTTCCGAAGTGCTCTCACCGCACCCGCTTGACTCCCCGCGCGACCGCGGCTACATAGCGACTGTAGGAGTCGAGCCGGCCGCCCAGCCAACCCTCCGGTCCAAGGGGCCGTGGTGTGGGGAACGACAGCGAGAGGACGCGCCTCGCGACCCGGAGGGGTCGAGCCCCGGAGGCGATCCCGTCCTCCGGGCCAAGTACCTCGACTACTGCTCCGCCCGCCTGGCCGAGATCTTCCTCTCCCTCTCCGACGAGCGCATCTTCGACCTCGTCGAGGAAGCCGCGCGCGAGGGGCGCCTCAACGTCGCCGAGCTCAGCTTCGAGGAGATGGTGAAGCTCGTGACCGAGAAGCTCCGGGCGAGCGTGCCCCTGCCCGACTACGACAGCTGGACCCGCGACTACAGGGCCGACCCGGAGACGTACGAACCCTACCTCATCGGGCTCTGGAAGCGACGGCTCGGCGAGGAAGGGGCCGGCCCGGCGACCGGTGACGAGGAGGAGGGATGACCGGGGACGGAGACGACGGCGACTCGCAGCTCCAGATCTGGGAGTCGGCGGCCCGCAGGCAGGAGATCGGGACCGTGGAGCACGAGGGCCAGTCGTGGGAGGTGCACCTGGTCGTGGAGAAGGAGGCCCCGGACCTCGTGCGCGGTCGGCTCGCCTTCCGGCGTGGCGACGACTACCTGCTCACGGCACCGGTGGTCGTGGAGGAGACCGAAGCGGACGTCCTCCGGCGCGCCGAGGACCTCCCCGACTCGATGATCCGTCAGTTCCTGGTCTCGGTCAGGGGCTGACCAGCTCCCGCCACAGCCCCCGCAGCAGGCCGTGCGCCGCCCGGAGCGAGCCGGTCGGGGACCCGGAGATCTTCGACCGCCCCTCGGTGCGGCGCCGGAAGGGCACCGGGATCTCCACCACGCGCCATCCGGCCCGGAGCGCCCGGAGCTCCATCTGCACGTTCCACCCGTAGGCCGGCTCGTCGAGCCCGAGGCACAACAGCCCGCCCAACCGCGCCGCCCGGAACGGACCGAGGTCGAACGTGGGCACGGCGTGGAGGCCGCGAAGCAGCCACGCCACGGCGGCGTTTCCGGCCGCCGCGTGGGCCGGGACGCCCGGCTGTCCGCCCGAGCGCCGACGGCCCAGCACGAGGTCGGCCTCGTCCTCCAGCAGCGGCCGGACCAGCCGACCGACGCGGGCGGCGGCCAGCGGATCGTCGGCGTCGAGGACGGCCACGAATGCGGGCGGGCGGGCGCGGCCGGCGAGCTCTGCGAATCCCCGCAGGCAGGCGCGGCCGTAGCCGGGCCGCGGCTCGGAGACCACCGTGGCCCCGGCTTCCCTCGCCACCCGGGCCGTGCCGTCGCGAGAGCCGTTGTCCACCACGACGAGCTCGGTCCCGGGCGGGGCGGCGAGCGCGTCGACCAGCGCGGGGAGGGCCTCGGCCTCGTCCCGCGCCGGGACGACGACGGCCAGCCGTGACCGGCGGGTCACGTCTCCGGGCGGGCGCCGCGCTCCTCCCGCTCCTCGCGGCCGGTCTCCTCGAGGTCGGCGCGCTCGGGGCCATGGCCCGCGTGCCGGCGCTGCGGGCCACCCCGTCGCCGGCCCTCCTCCTCTGGCTCCTGGCCTGGGCCGGCCACCTCTGGGCGCTCCGGACCCTCGCGTCTGGGGATGCGTCCGGCACCCGCGCCGTCTTGTGGGGGATCGGCATCGCCGGGCGGCTGGCCCTCCTGCCGCTGCTGCCCCACCTCTCGGAGGACCTGTGGCGCTACCTCTGGGACGGCCACGTCGCCGTCCACGGCGTCGACCCTTTCGCGCACGCCCCTTCGGACGCGGCCCTCGATCCCCTGGCCACCGATTGGCGGGCGCTGGTGAACCACCCGGACGTCCCGACCATCTACCCTCCCGGCGCCCAGGCCGTCTTCGCCCTCCTCGCGCTCTTCGGTCCGTCGGTGGCGCTCTTCAAGGCCGCGTGGATCGCGGCGGACCTCGGCGTGGCGGCGGTGCTGGACCGGCTGGCGGCGGCGCGCGGCGACCGCTCCTCCGTCCCGCTGCTCCTCTGGCTCTGGTCGCCGCTGGTCCTCGTGGAGGTCGCGTGGAGCGGGCACCTCGAGCCGCTCGGGCTGCTGCCCGTGATGGCGGCGCTCCTCCTCCTGGCCCGGGACGGGGACGGGCGGCTCGCCGGCGGCCTGCTGGGGCTCGGCGCGGCGGTGAAGTTCGCCCCCCTGGCCGCGCTCCCCGCGCTCGGACGCCGACGCGGGGCGGGCGCCGCCCTCGTGGGTCTGCTGGTACCGGCGCTGCTCTACCTGCCGTACGCGGGGGCCGGCGCCGACCTGTTCGCGGGCCTGGGCGAGTACGCGTCCCGCTGGCGCTTCAACGCGGCCCTCTTCCCCCTCCTGGAGGCCGTCCTCGGCGGGGCCGCCCGAGTCGCGGCGGCCGCGATCGTGGGCGCCGTCGCGGTCGGCGCCGCGCTGCGCCGCTGGAGCGTCTCGCGGACGCTGTTCTGGACCGTGGGCGCCGCCCTCCTCCTCTCGCCCACCATCCACCCGTGGTACGCCCTCTGGATCCTCCCCTTCGCCGCCCTGCGGCGGTCGTGGCCGTGGGTCGTGTGGACGGGCCTGCTGTTCCTCGCCTACGCCGGACGCGACGCCTACCTGGCGACCGGCACCTGGCCCCACCCGCCGGCCCTCGCCGCCCTCGTCCACCTCCCCCTGCTCGCGCTGCTGGCCGCGGGCGAGCTCCGGCGACGCGGCCTGCTCCCGACCCTCGGCCGCCGAGCCGACGTCCTCCCGACGGCCGGCGACGGCCGTGCCCAGGAAGCCGAAGGCGAAGAGGGCGTGGAAGGCGGCGCCGGCGGGTAGGCCCTCGAGGGCCAGGCGCGCCGTGGAGACGAGCAGGGCGACCCCCAGGACGAGCCGGACCCCGGTGACGAAGGGCCGCCGCTGCAGCCGGTAGCGGCGGCGGCCGCTCGCGCCCTCCTTGGGGGTGCGGTCGAAGTCCGGCCGGTCGTCCGCACGGAGTCCCCGCAGGGCCGCCAGCGTGAGCGGGGGACTGAGGCCGATGCCGAGCCCCACCGCCTGCAGGACGCGGCCGACGGTGCCGAGCCCTCCGCGTCCCCGGAGGACGTCGGCCGCGCCGAAGTAGAGGAAGAAGGGGAGGACCGCGAGGCTCACGGCCGCGGCGTGCGCCCACCCCGGGATCGCCGCCGCGACGCCCCCGACGGTGCCCGGCCACGCCAGCGCCAGCGCCAGCATCAGCGTGAGCGGATGGACGAGGTGTCCGGTCAGGTGCGCCGTCGCCTCCGCCTTCACCCGGAGAGGGAAGCCGCTCCGCCACACCCGCGGCAGCAGCCGCCGCGCGGTCTGGACGCCGCCGCGCGTCCATCGCTCCTGCTGCACCTCGAGCGCTCGGAGGGTGGAGGGGAGCTCCGCCGGAGCGCGCACCCGGTCCCGGTATCGGCCGCGCCACCCGCCGAGCTGGGCGCGGTAGCTCAGCTCGAGGTCCTCGGTGACGGTCGCTCCGCTCCAGCCGCCGACCGCCTCCAGGCATCGGCGCCGCCACATCCCCGCGGTGCCGTTGAAGTTGAAGAAGAGGTCTCCGCGGTGCCTGGCCTCGTGCTCCACGGCGAAATGGGCGTCCAGCAGCAGAGCCTGCCCCCGGGTGAGCCAGCCCTCGTCCGGGTTCAGGTGGTCCCACGCCGCCTGCACGAAGCCCACCCGGGGATCGTGGAAGGCCGGGGCGAGGCGGCGCGCGAGCTCCGGCGGCGGGACGAAGTCGGCGTCCAGCACCAGGAAGAGCTCCCCCGCGGCCCGCTCGACCCCGTGGGCCAGCGCGCCGGCCTTGAAGCCCTCCCGGCCGTCCCGCCGCAGGTGACGGACGTCGAGCCCGCGCGCGCGCCACGCGGCGGCCCGGCGCGCGGCCAGCTCCGTGGTCTCGTCGGTGGAGTCGTCCAGGACCTGGACCTCGAGCCGGTCGTGCGGCCAGTCGATGCGGCAGGCCGCGTCCACCGCCCGCTCCACGACGTTGGCCTCGTTGAAGACCGGGACCTGGACCGTGAGCCGGGGAAGCTCGGCGTCGTCCGCCGCGGCGGCCTCGTCGCGGCCGGCGCGCGCGAACCGGAGCCAGAGGAGGCGCAGGCGATGGAGGCCGAAGGGGAGCAGCAGCGCCAGCACGGACAGGTAGGCCACCACGACGACGGCCTCGAGCTGTGCTCCCAACGGACGCTCCCCCCTCCTGCGTGCACGGGTCCGACACGGGGGGAAAGCTCCCCTCTGCTCGCCCGACGTGCCAGGGAGGCCGGCGGTTCCGACGCGGGCGGGTGCCCCCGTGCCGATCCCTTGGCTGCCCGCACCGGCGGCTCTATCTTGCCGACGTGCGCTTCCCCTCCGCCCGCCGCGGGCCCGCAACCCCAGCCGAGGTCGACATGGCAGGCGAGCGGATCCTCGTCGTGGACGACGAGCCGGACATCCTGAGTCTCCTCGTGTACCAGTTCAGCCGGGAGGGCTTCCGGGTGAGCACCGCCGTGGACGGTCAGACGGCGATCTCCTCGGCCCGGGACGAGCAGCCCGACTGCATCGTCCTCGACCTCATGCTGCCGCGGGTGGACGGCTACGAGGTGCTCCGCACGCTGCGGGAGGACGACCGCACCGTTGAGATCCCGATCCTCCTCCTCACGGCACGCAAGGAGGAGGAGGAGCGGGTGAAGGGCTTCGAGGTGGGCGCCGACGACTACGTCACCAAGCCGTTCAGCGCGCGTGAGCTCGTGCTGCGCGTCCAGGCGCTCCTGCGGCGGGTCACCGCCGAGCCGGTCTCGCCCACCCGGAAGCTCGCCGCCGGTCCGGTCGAGATCGATCGCGACGGCCACCGGGCGCTCGTGGACGGCGAGGAGATCGAGCTGACGCCCCTGGAGTACCGGCTGCTGGTGGTGCTGATGGAGCGTCGTGGCCGTGTCCAGTCCCGCCGCCAGCTGCTGCAGGCCGTCTGGGACACCGAGGCGGACATCGAGACCCGGACGGTGGACATGCACGTCGCCCGGCTACGCTCCAAGCTGGGGGGCGCCGGCGAGCTCGTCGAGACGGTGCGCGGCTTCGGCTACCGGTTCCATGCCGTGGACCGACGGTAGCGGAGGGGCGCCTTGGGACTGCGCGGGCGCCTCCTCTCGCTCACGGCCCTGGCGGTCCTCCTCCCCGGCGCCGTCCTCGTGGTCTGGGCCGAGACGAACCTCGAGCGACGCCTCGTGGAGGAGGAGGCCCGCACGCTCGAGCGCCGTGCCCGCCTGCTGACGGAGCTGGCCGGCGGGGCGCCCGCGTCGGACTCGCTGGCCGACCGCCTCGGAGAGGTCGCCGGCACCCGGGTCACCCTGATCGAGAGCACCGGACGGGTGGCCGGCGACTCCCGGGTGCCGGCCGGGAGGATCGGAGAGGTCGAGGACCACGCCGGGCGGCCGGAGGTCCGGGCGGCCCTGGAGGGAGGCGTGGGCACCGCCACCCGCGCGAGCCGGACGGTCGCGCTGTCGCTCCTCTACGTGGCCGTGCCCTACGGGGACGCGGTGCTCCGGGTGGCGGTCCCGCGCGAGGAGGTCACCGCCCCGGCGGACCGGCTGGTCCGCGTGCTCGCCGCCCTCTGGCTCGGCGTCCTCCTGCTCCTGGCGCTGACGTCGGGGCTGCAGGCGCGGTGGGTCGCCGGGCCCCTGCGCTCCCTCCGCACGACGGCCGAGTCGATGGCCGCCGGCGAGGCCGCCCGTCCCGGCGCGCGGGGAAACGATCGCGACGAGGTCGGTCGCCTCGCCCGGGCGCTGCACGGCGTGGCGGATCGGCTCGACGAGGCGGGGACGGTCGAGCGGCGCGAATCCGAGCTCGAATCGGTGTTCCATCGGCTCGAGGAGGGAATCGTGCTCACCGACGCCGACGGCGTCGTGCGGCGGGCCAACCGAGCCTTCCGCCGGTGGGTCGGCCGCGAGGAGGTAGAGGGCCACGGCCTCCGGTCGCTATTCCGCGACCCGCAGATCAGCGACGCGGTCGAACGAGGCCTCGCCGGCGAGGAGACCAGCGAGGAGGCCGAGGTCGGCGAGCGCTCCCTTCACGTGGCGGTCCGGCCGCTGGAGGACGGCATGCTGGCCGTCTTCCGGGACCTCACCCGGCTGCGCCGGCTCGAGGGGGTCCGGCGCGACTTCGTGGCCAACGTCTCCCACGAGCTGAAGACGCCCCTCACGAGCGTGCTCGGGTTCGCCGAGGCGCTCGCCGATCCCGACCTCCCCGGGGACCAGGTCGCCGGCTTCGCCGAGCGGATCCTCGTGAACGGGACCCGCATGCGACGGCTCGTGGACGACCTGCTCGACCTCTCCCGCATCGAGGGGGGCGCCTGGGAGCCGGAGCCGCGCACCGTGGAGCTGGAGCCCGTGGCCACGTCGCTCTGGCAGGACCTCCAGGCGACCGGCAGCGGCGGCCTTCCCGGCCTCCGGATCGAGGTGGAGGACGCCCCCGCGGTGCGGGCCGACCCCGAGGCCCTCCGCCAGGTCCTGCGGAACCTGTTCGACAACGCCCGCCGCTACGCCCCGGCCGACGGCACGGTGCGCCTGAGGTCGCGGCCGGACGGCGACCGGGTCCGGATCGAGGTCGTCGACCAGGGGCCGGGGATCCCCGAGTCCCACCGCGAGCGGGTCTTCGAGCGCTTCTACCGCATCGACGCCGGCCGCTCCCGGGACGTCGGCGGGACGGGGCTCGGCCTCTCGATCGTCAAGCACCTGGTCGCGGCCCACGGGGGCGACGTCGGCGTCGAATCGCGGGTGGGCGAGGGCACGACGCTCTGGCTGACCCTCCCGGCCCCATGACGTTGCACGATCGTTACGTCGGCGTGACGCCGTCGGGACATCGGCCCGGCATGTTGGCCCACGCATCGGGCCGACGGAGCTCCCCCGGGACGGCCGGGCGGAGGGAAAGCGCACACCCGAGACGAGCTCACGGGCTCGCGCCGCGCCGCCGCTCCGACGGGGAGCGCCGTCGATCCGTTACGGGATGGTTACGTTCGCGTTACCGGCCCGTGTCACCGCCTTCGCATGCTCGTGGAGAGCCGGCGTGCGTCGGTGTATCGGCGCCCGCCACACCTGCCACGGACGTCGGACGGAGGTGACGTGAAGGGGCTGCGATGGGCCACGTCGGGCGCCGCGGGGGCGGCGGCCCTAGGGTGCCTGCTCGCGGTCCCCGGCGCGGCGCAGGGCGGGCTCGCG
>CAZEUW010000131.1:0-7138 GCA_964515425.1 uncultured Gemmatimonadota bacterium
CCAGCGCGGCGTCGGCGACGGCGCAGCGGTCGAATCTTATCTCTGGCGCGCCCTCGCCCAGCTCCACGGTCGGCGCTGCCGGAGGCGCCCCGGAGGTCGCCCCCAGCCCCGCGAGGACGGCGCCCCGGACCGACGGCCCGCCGTCCACCGTGAGGGCGCCCGCCGATACGACGAGGCCCTCCCACGCGAAGCCCTCCCCGAGCCGCAGCTCCCCCACGGCGACGAGCAGACCGGCGCCCGACGCCCCCGCCGCGAGCGTCGCGCCGTCCGGAACGATCCGGAGGCCGGCCGGTGGACCGTCGAGTCCGGTCAGCCGCGCCACGAGGACGGGGCCGTCGGCGACGGCCGGCGCGATCGGCGTCGGCGACTCCAAGACCGGCGGCGTCCCCTCCACCGTGCCCGCCGTGAGCCCCGCGGCGTCTCCCGCGGGGACCGACGCGCCGGCCACGTCGCCCGGAGGAGCCGGGCAGTCCGAAGCCGCGTCCAGCCCGCTCAGCCTGGCGGCCGGTCCGCCGCCGGCGATCGGACCCGTGGCGGCCAGCGCCGCCGGCGGCCGCCCCACCGGTGGGTGGAGCACGGCCAGCCGCTCGACCTCGCGGAGGGCCCGGCCTCCGTCGGGGGTCCAGGGGGCACGCGACCGGATCCGGTAGATCGGCCGTCCGTCCGGGGCGAGCGCCACGCGCTCGATCTCGACCCGTGCGGGTCCGCCCGGAACGGCGAAGGTCCGGTGGGGAGGCGGGGGTCCGACCGACTCGGCGAGGAGCTGCTCGAGCCCCGCCTGCGCGGCGAGGTCGGCCTCGAGCGTCGCCCGGTGGGCGGCGGCGACGCCGGCCTCCGCGGAGGCGAGGAGCAGCCCGGCCGCCGCCGTGAGCGACAGGACCGCGAGGACGAGCAGGGCGGCGAGCAGGGCGAAGCCCTCCTCCCCGGCGTGCCGGACGTCCGAGCGCATCTAGGGTCGACTCCGGAGCGCCACGTCGAAGACCAGCCTGCGCTCCACGGCCGACCGGGCCGGTTCGTCGCCGGTCGCGACCAGCTCGATTCGGACGCGCTCGACCTCGTCGAGCTCTCCGGGAGCCACCGCCGTGCGCTCGGAGCCGTCGTCCATCAGGTAGCCGAACCGCCCCGACGCGAAGGGCGCGGAGAGCTCCTGTCCCTCCCGCCAAACAGCCAGTCCGCTCCCGAAGCTCGACGGGGCGATCCTGTAGCTGAGAGGAGCGACGACGCGCATACGGGCACCCCTTTCGGGAAGCGGGAGCGGGGTGCCGGTCCAGGCGACGGTGCGGTAGTCCGACGGGGCCGCGTCCGCGGGCGAGCCGCCGTCCACGCACGCTTCCCGCTCGGCCAGGGAGGCCGTCGACCCGTACCCGTCCCAGCCGTCGTCGTGGACGGCGACCGAATCGTACGGGCCGGCCGCCGCCGTGCCCCGTCGTCCGGTGAGGTTGGCGGGGGGCGAGGCGTAGGCGTACCAGGTGACGTCGTCGCCCTGCACGCCGCACACGACGCCCCGGTGAACGTCGGCGCGCACCGTCACCGACTCGGCGGTCGCGGCGACCAGGTCCCCGGGTGCGGCGCCCCGAAGCTCGCGGGCGAAGAGGTCGACGGTGGCGCGCAGGCTCCGCTCGGCGAAGACGGCGTCGTCGTTGACGCGATAGAAGCGGCTCTGGCGCAGGAGGAGCAGGGTGACGCTCCCGCCGACCATCGCCGTCAGCACCAGCACGACGACGATCTCGACGAGGGTGAATCCGGCCGCCGCGCCGGGCCGCCTCCGACCGCCCTCCCCCGCCCGTGCGGTGCTCAGGGCAGGCTCCGATCCCGATGGACACGGGTGGCGAACGTCGCGGGCGCCACCTCCTCCGTTCCCGACACCGTCGCGGAGAGCTCCCTCAGTTCGTCCGCCACCTGGGTCACCACGAGGGTCACCGTGTAGCTCCGCTCTCCGACGGCCACGGTCGTGTCGGACTCGCCGACGGCGAGCGCCTCGTAGCCGCGCGCGATCGTCGCTTCGACGACCTGCTGCGCGGCCAGGGTCTGCCCCGTGCGGACCGCGGCCCCTCGCGTCTGACGGGTGACGCTCCAGGTGAGGCCGGCGACGGCGAGGAGGCCGAACGACAGTATCGTGAGCGCCACCAGCACCTCCACCAGACCGAAGCCTGCCTCGCTCACGGGCCGGCGAAGACTTCGGACCTCCAATTCAGAGCCCGAATCGCTCGACGCGGAGCCGGCCGATGAAGTTGCTCACGATCCGGACGCCGCGGTCGCGCCGGTACAGGTAGAGGCTCCCGGGCGACCCATGGCCGCGCGGGTTGAAGCGGAGCGTCGAGGGCCTCAGCACCACCGAGTCGAGCCGGAAGGGCGACCCCGTCAGCGGCGTCGAGCGCAGACGGCGGTCGTCAGCGTCGTGGAGGACCAGCTCCCCGCGGCCCGCGACCCGGAGACGGACCACCTCGCGGCGCGCGATCGCCGTCGCCCGGGCCCGTCCCAGCTCGGACCGGGCGACCGCCGCCGCCCGGTCGAGCGGCCAGTCGTCGGACCAGCGCCGCCACCCCGCCGCGACCGCGAGGACCGCGGTGCCGGCGAGGACCAGCACCACCGTCAGCTCCACGAGCGTGTATCCGCGCACCCGACCTCCGTTCGACGGTCGCCCCCGCCGGACACGTGGGCCCGAGCGGTCCCCGGCCGGGAGGCTCCCCGACGATGAAGGCCGCGATCATCTGGCCCTCAACGTCGGCGCGTGCGGGAGGGTCGCGGCAAGAGCGAAGGGGGCCCGCCGGCGTCGCCGACGCGCCCCCTTCCCCGTGACGTCGGACCGGTGCGCTCAGGGCACCGGCCGAAGTTCGCTCGGCCTAGGGGCAGCTGCCGCCCCCGGCGCGATAGACTTCTCCGAAGGCGGGGGTGCCCGTCGCCGCGTTGATCGTCACGGCGGTGTCGGTCGCGACGCAGAAGATCGTGGACGACTGGTCGTGCGAGGCCTGGAGCACGTAGCCGTCGTCGGCCACGCTGACCACGGAGGCTGTCACGTTGCTGCTCCCCTGGAACGACAGCGAGTCGACGGCGTCGGGATAGCTCGTGTTGACCGCGAAGTACGTCTCCATCTCCCCCATCAGGTTGCGGAGGTCGGATTGGGCCGCGGCGTCGTACGCCCGGTCCTTCGTGCTCGTGAACTGCGGGATGGCGATCGCCGCCAGGATCCCGATGATCACGACCACGATCAGCAGCTCGATCAGCGTGAAGCCGTCCGAGCCGCCCCGCGATCTCGACTCTCGTGCCACCATGTGCGACCTCCTCCCCCGATTCCGGTGCCGAGCGACGCGTCGGAGCCCCGACGACGTCCGCCGGCGCGGTCCTCCTCCGCTCCTAGGATGGGCAAGCCCCCCCGATCTGGCAACCACGCCGAGCGCCCCCGTTTCCGCGCCGAGCGGGGCGGCTTCCCCGGTGCGTCGCAGCATGCGATCGGAGGCGGTCTCGGACCAGGGCCGGCCGGTCACTCGCTCAGACCGTACCGGTTGATCTTGCGGTACAGCGTGCTCGGATCGATGCCCAGGACCTCGGCCGCGCGGGTCTTGTTGCCCCCCTCCGCCCGGAGCACGTGCTCGATGTACGCCTGCTCGATGACCTCCAGCGTCGGGTTGGGCGGCGGCTCCTCCCGGACCAGCGGCTCGGATTCGGGCTCCCGGACCTCGTCGGACAGGAGGTCGGGTCCGATCCGCTCGCCGTCGCTGAGCACGTACGCCCGCTCCAGCACGTTCTCCAGCTCGCGCACGTTGCCCGGCCAGCCGTACTCCTGCAGGACCTCGCGGGCGTCCTCCGTGAGGCGCTTGCGCTCGCCGCGCTCCTCGGCGAGCGCGTCCAGGAAGTGCTCGGAGAGCAGGGGGATGTCCTCGCGCCGGTCGCGGAGCGGGGGAAGCTCGATCGAGACGACGTTCAGCCGGTAGTAGAGGTCCTGCCGGAAGCGCCCTTCCCGGATGTCCTGGTCGAGGTCGCGGTTGGTGGCGGCGATCACGCGCACGTCCACCGACACCGGCTCGGTCGCCCCCACCGGCACGACTTCCTTCTGCTGGAGGACGCGCAGCAGCTTGACCTGGGTGGCCGCGGACATCTCGCCGACCTCGTCGAGGAAGAGCGTCCCCCCGGACGCGGCCTCGAACAGGCCCTGCTTGTCCTGCACCGCACCCGTGAAGGAGCCCTTGCGGTGCCCGAACAGCTCCGACTCGAGCAGGCTCTCGGGCAGGGCGGCGCAGTTGAGCGACAGGAAGCGTCCGTCCGACCGGTGCGAGAGGCGGTAGATGTGGCGGGCGAAGATCTCCTTGCCGGTGCCGCTCTCGCCCCGCAGCAGGACGGTCGAGTCGCTCGCCGCCACCGACTCGGCCATCTCCAGCGCGGAGAGGAACTCGTCGCCGACCCCGACCGGACGGGGGAGGTCGCCCCCCCGCTTCTCGGTCAGCTCGCGCTTCAGGCCCTCGTTCTCCTTCCGCATCCTCCCCCAGTCCAGCGACCGGCGGAGGATGGCGACGAGCTCCTCGTTCTCGAACGGCTTCTGGACGTAGTGCGTGGCCCCGAGGTTCACCGCCTCGATGGCCGAGCTGAGGGACGCCTGGGCCGTCATCAGCACGACCGGCGTGTGCGGGCTGCGGTCCCGGATCGCCTCGAGGACCTCGACGCCCGACATCTTCGGCATCCGGACGTCGGCCAGGACGAGGTCCACGGCACGCCGATCGAACTTCTCCAGCCCCTCCTCCCCGCCGAGGGCCGAGATCACGTCGAATCCCTCGCCGGAGAGGAGCACGGAGAGGGTCTCGACGAGGCTCTGCTCGTCGTCGATCAGGAGTACGGTCGGTTCGTCGCTCACGGTCGGTTCAGCCTCCGGTGGATGCGGTCACGCTGTCGGATTCCAGGAAATCGGACTCGTCGCCCTCGAGACGGCTCTCGAGGTCGCGGCGCGGGAGCACGATCACGAACGCGGCGCCTCCGTCGGGACGCGAATGGGCGAACAGGGCGCCCCGGTGCGCCTGGACGGCGCGGTGTGCGATCGCGAGGCCCAGCCCGCTGCCCCCGGTCCTCGCGCTGTAGAAGGGGTCGAAGATCCGGTCCAGCTCCCCGGGCGGGATCCCGGGGCCGTTGTCCAGCACCCGGATGCGGACGGGCGCCCCGAGATGGATGGTCGCCGGCACCAGGTCCGGCCGCAGCTCGTCCAGCACGACCTCGATCTCGGGATCCCGGAGCGGGGCCGTCATCTGCACGGCGTTGAGGAGCAGGTTCACGAGGGTCCTGTGGATCAGATCGGTGTCCCCCCACACGTCGTCCAGGTCGCCGTGCGGGCGCACCTCGAAGCGCGCGGACTCGGGGGTGTCCGGATGCTGCCGCACCACCTCGATCGCGTCCGCCACCACGGAGGGGAGGTCGAGCGCCTCGCGCTCTCTGACGTCGACCCGGGCGAAGTCCCCGAACTCCTCGAGGAGCTGGTTCAGCCGGTCGCTCTCCCGCACGACGAGCCGGGTCAGCAGGCGGCGCTCCTTCTCCCTGTCCGGGTCCGCGGCCTCCAGCTGCTGGACCGCGCTCCGGATCGACGCCAGCGGGTTGCGAATCTCGTGGGCGAGCGAGGCCGACAGCTCCGCGACCGACTGGAGACGGCGCGTGCGGGCGCGGAGCTCCTCGATGCGGCGGATCGGCCGCAGGTCCTTGAGCGCCGCCGTGATCGCCGTCGGGGCGTCGGTGCGCGCCATCACGGCCGTGCTCACCGCTACCGGGATCGCGCCCCGATCCCCGAGAAAGACCCGGCACTCGCGGTCGTGGACGGCGCGCCCGTCGCGGAACCCCTCCTCGAGCGCCTCGAGGACGTCGGGCCCCCAGTCCTCCATCCCGCCGAGGAAGTCGCCGCCGAGGACCTCGGCCGCGTCCGCCTCCAGCAGCTCCTCGGCCGCCGGGTTCATGTAGGCCAGCGTGCCCTCCTCGTCGACGGTCAGGACGGCCGTGTCGAGGGCGTGGAGGAGGTCGGTCGTGCGCAGACGCAGCCGGTGCAGCTCGCCCTCCAGCTTGCGGACGTCGGTCCGGACCTGCTGGAGGCGCCCTCCCAGGACGCTGGTCGCCGCCGCGACGACGGTGAAGATGGCCGCCTGCACGACGGCGACGAGGCCGAGCTGCTCCGGGAAGGCGATCGCGATCTCGCCCAGGTAGGCCGCCCCGCTGTAGAGGGCGACGAGCACGGCCGACTGGAAGGGGAGGAGCAGCGCGTAGCCGCCGCACAGCGCCACGTACAGGAGCGGCGGGATGACGCTCTGGCTGCCGCCGCTGACGTGGACGATGGCCGTGGCCAGCGCCAGGTCCACCAGCGCCTGGAGGTAGAGGAAGTTCTTCCCCGCCTCCCGCTGCGCGAGGTGGGTGTACCAGAACGAGAGGGCCGAGGTGACGAGCCCGGTGAGCAGACCCACCGACGCGATGGCTCCGAGCGCGGTCGGGAGGGGCTGGCCGGTGGCCTCGGCCCACACGTCCCCGACCAGCACGGCCGTCCCGAAGAAGACGACCGAGACGAGGAAGCGGGCGCCGTAGATGAGGCGGAGCACCCTCGAGTTCTCGAGGGCCTCCGACGCCACGCGCTCCGAGACGCTGATGGAGTCCACTGCCTCAGGGCCTCACGGGGAGAGGAAGCCACCCGGCCGCGGATCGGCCGGAGCGGAGCGGCGCGCGCACGCCGCCCGTCGCCTACATGATAGGCGTGCTCTTGCATTCTGCAAGACCTGGCGGGGGTCAGCGCCAGTCGGGCGCCTCGTCGAAGCAGGCGACGCGGACGAAGCGGCCGTCCCGCACGCCCGCCGTGAGCGAGTGCTCCAGCCCGTCCTCCTCGGCACGCACGCCCCGCCGGGCGAGCGGGCGTTCCAGCTCCCCGGCCGCGACGTCCGGCGCCGCCTCCGGCCACAGCCCCAGCGGCTCGACCGCGCCGCGCAGCGTCGCGTGCCCGTCGGCCCAGACGAGGCTCCAGGAGGACACCGACCGCTCACCCGGAGCCGCGGCGGACCCTCCACCGGACGGCCCGCACCGGACCCGGAGCTCCCAGCCCTCCCCGCTCCAGGTCCACCAGCTCTCGCCGGCCAGCTCGCGCGAAGTGTCCGGTCCGCCCAGCCGCCCGGTCAGCCGGCGCTCCGGG
>CAZEUW010000132.1:0-7075 GCA_964515425.1 uncultured Gemmatimonadota bacterium
GAGCGGCGGATGCTCGACGAGCCAGATGCGCTCCGGCGCGGTGCCGGCGGCGATCCCTGCCGCCTCGCGCTCCATGCGCGCCACCGCGGGTCCATAGTCGGTGAGCCCGGCCGCCACCTCCCAGGCCACCAATTGGGGGCGAAAAAGTTGCGCAATCGGGCGCGGCGTGGCGATGACATCGGGGGCCATGCTCCCTAGATATACGCCAGCCCGGCAATTCGCCAGCGGGCACCGGCGGAGCCCTTGATTTGCGCCCCCCTGCTTGTTAAACACCCGGGCCTTCATCACACGCGGTCGTGGCGGAATGGTAGACGCGCTAGCTTGAGGTGCTAGTGGGGGAAACCCCGTGGAAGTTCGAATCTTCTCGACCGCACCAAATCCGATGATCCTGCAAATCCACTCCCTCATGCCCGCCCGGGCTGGCATCCAATCGGCCGCCTTCCGGCCGACACGCGGGGATCGCGAGAGATTCCGCGCAACATGCCGCGGAAGACGTAGGCATGGATCGGGTACAGCCCGTACCAGTAGAGCAGCCCGGCCAGGCCCTGCGGATCGAAGATCGCCGTCTGCCGAATCCGGGCACGCTCGCCCCGGCCGGGATCGTTCCCCCCTCCGGGATCGTCTCCGCCGCCCGCACGCTCCACCTCGAACTGCAGCCAGGCCCGGCCGGGCACCTTCATCTCCGCGCGAAGCCGCAACAGGCGCGGCGGGTCGACCTCCTCGACCCGCCAGAAGTCGACCGCGTCACCGGAGCGAAGGGACGTCGGGTCACGCCGTCCGCGACGTACGCCCACGCCACCGACGAACAGGTCGAGGAGGCCCCGCAGGCGCCACAACGTGTCCGCGTGGTACCAGCCTACGTCGCCTCCGATGCGGCGGATCGGCTCGAAAGCGCGCTCGGGCGAGACCCGGACCTCCGCGACGCGGGAATCGACCAGGCGGGTGCGGAAGCTGGCGCCGCCCCAGCTCGCCCTCTCCCCGCCGGCCGACAAGGCGTCCGACCAGCGAGTGCCGGCGAACTCCCGGTCCTCCTGCTCGCGGGCTCGCCGGATGGCCTCCTCGATTCCCATCGGACGCACATCGGGGAAGAGATCGGCCGCGCCGTCGTCCCGCACCACCGTGGGATGGACGAGGCTGGTGACCAGCTTCTTCCCGACACGCGCGTAGAGCGGGGTCACCAGCCCCAGCCAGAGGCTCGAGAGCCCTGGCGAGAGGACGGGGACGGGGATCATCGGGCGCCGGAGACCACGCTGTCGGGCGTACTCCCGCATGACGCCCTCGTAGGCGACGACGTCGGCGCCACCCAGGCCGACGACGCGGCTCTCGGGCAGCTCGACGTCGAGGGCCCGCTCGAGGCAGTCCAGAAGGTCCTCGATCGCGATCGGCTGGGCGGGTGTCCGGACCCAGCTCGGGGTCACCATGACGGGGAGCCGTTCGACGAGGGACCGGATCATCTCGTATGAGAGGCTACCCGATCCGATCACGATGGAGGCTCGAAGCTCCAGGGTGGGAACGCCCGAATCGCGCAGGATGCGTCCCACCTCCTGACGGCTCCGGAGGTGACGTGAGAGCTGCTCGCCCTCGCCGAGCCCGCCGAGGTAGACGAGTCGGGACACTCCGTTCCGGCGAGAGGCCTCGGCGAAATTCTCGGCGCCGCGCCGGTCCTGCTCCTCGAAATCGCCCGCCGACCCCATCGAGTGCACGAGGTAGTAGGCCGCGTCCACGCCGGAGAGCGCCTCGACCAGGCTGGGGCGGTCGAGTACGTCGCCCGCCGCCACTTCGGTGGCCTCGGACACGCGCGGACGGAGCTCCTCCGGCCGTCGGGTGAGGCAACGGACGACGAGGTCCTCCCGCGCTTCCAGGAGGGGGAGCAGGCGCCCGCCGACGTAGCCCGTAGCGCCGGTGAGGAGGACGCGTCGGGTCAGCGCGCGATCGGTAGCGAGTCGAGCCGAGGCGGGATCGATCTCATCGGCCCGACGCGCTGTCGGGATCGGCATCGACGGACGACGGAGAGGAGTCGGCCGCGGTGGCGTCCTCGTCGGCCGGCGCGGCGTCGACGGCGGAGCCGTCGTCAGGGCGCGGCTCCCACGCGCCCGAGTCGACGGCCGCGCCCGCCGCGCCTCGACCACCCCACCGACCCTTCCGCACGCCCACGAGCTCGGGTCCCTCTAGGAATGGCCGGAACTCCCTGGCGCGGAGGACGACCGAATCGCCGTCGGCGACCAGGAGTCGGATCTCATCGATCCGGTCGCGATAGGTGACCAGCAGCGCCCCCCGCTCCGAATCGACCGTGAGGAGCAGCCGGTCGTCCTGTCGCTCCGACGCGACCACCTGACCCCGGATCACCTCGCGCTCGACCCCGAAAAAGTCCGGCAGATACGGGCCGAGGTAGCGGGGGAGAAGGAGGACGCCGGCTACGCCGAGGAGCACTCCGGCGAGCAGCCAGGGCCATCGGCGACGGCGTCCACCGCCGCTGCTCCCTCGGCGCTGGCCTCCGCTCTCCTCCCCGGGGACGTCCGGGATGTCGGGTATGTCGAAGCTGTCGTCGGACATGGCTACCCGGCGGTCTCGGGATCGATCTTCGGGCGGATGCGGCGCCCCGCGAGAGGGGCGAAAGCTCGATGTCCGTCCGGCCGCGGGCAAGCGTCGGGGCCGCCCGGGCTTGGTACCCCCCTTGCAAGAACGGATCGACACCGCGAGTGTACCGCATCAGACATTTTGTCAGGTATCTTCGATTACGGAGAGTTGGATGGGCATCACCTTCACGGACCGCGAGCTGGAAGTCATGAACATCCTCTGGGACCAGGGCTCCGCCACGGTCAAGGAGGCGCGGAAGGTAATCGGCGAGGACACGCCCTATACGAGCGTCCTGTCGATCTTCCAGACGCTGGAGCAGAAAGGCCACGTCCGGCACGAGCGTGAGGGCCGGGCGTACCGGTATCATCCGCTGGTCGAGCGTGAAGAAGCAGGCCGGCGTGCGCTGAGCTACGTGCTGGATCGACTGTACCAGGGTTCGCCGGAGGCCCTGCTCGGGTCGCTGGTCGAGGACCACGTGGACGACAGCGACGTCGACCAGCTGTCCCGCGTGCTCGAGAGGAACAACCCGGCACCCGCCTGACCCTGTCCCCTCCAGAAGCGCTCCTCTAGGCTACGCCCGAGGGCGCGATGTTCTGATTGAGCCGGAAGAGATTGCCGCGGTCGTAGCGGCTCTTGATGGACGCCAGCCGCTCGTAGTTCTCGCCGTAAGCGGATCGGACCCGGTCCTCGTCGCCGCTCGGCATGAAGTTGACGTATACGCCGCCGGTGGCGAACGGCGCGGTCTCCTCGTAGAACCCCCGGGCCCACTCGACACAGCGATCGTCGTCCGCCGGGTCCTGCCAGCGCGTGTGGACGTTCATCACGTACTCGGCGTCCCGGTGCGGATAGGCCGTCGACGATGTCGGGAGGCGGTTCACTGCGCCGCCGAGCTGGCCGATGAAGATCTCCGACTCGAGCGTGGGGAGGCCGCCCGCCGCCCGCACGATCGTCTCGAGCAGCGCGTCGTCGAGCTGAACGAAGTTGTGTGATTTCCAGTAGTTGCGCGCGCCGGGCGTCAGCAGCGGATCGAAGGCACTCTGCCAATCGGCGTAGGGCTGCAACCCCACGTGTGTGCCGAGCGGCGCCCCCAGCGAGCGGATCGGCCGAAGCTCACGTTCGGCCGTCGCCTCGTCGCCGAGGTGGAAGAGCGCGAACACGAGGACCGGGTCGCCGTGGCACGCCTCCGGGAGGAAAGGGAGGGGCGGGGCGTGCCGAAGCACGCACCAGCAGGCGGCGTCGTCACTCAGGAGCGGGGCGAGCTCACGGTAGCGCTCCAGCAGGGACGGCGCGTCCTCGAGCCGGTGTACGACGAGCCCCGCGTAGACTTCGGGCCCGACCTCGTGCAACCGATATCGGAACGACGTCACCACCCCGAAATTCCCCCCGCCGCCGCGGATCCCCCAGAAGAGGTCCGGGTGCTCCGTGGCGTCCGCGGTCAACAGCCGGCCGTCGGCGGTGACGACGTCCACACCGAGCAGGTTGTCGACGGTCAGGCCGTGGCGGCGGCTCAGCCAGCCGAAGCCGCCCCCGAGCGTCAGGCCGGCGAGGCCGGTGGTCGAATTGATGCCGGTCGGCGTGGCCAGCCCGTACGCCTGGGTCGCTTCGTCCAGGTCGGCCAGCGTGGCGCCGGGCCCCGCCACCGCCTCCGCGGACTCGGGGATCACCCGCACGTCGTCCATGGCCGACAGGTCGATCATGAACCCGCCGTCGCAGGCCGCGTTGCCCGCGATGTTGTGGCCGCCGCCCCGCACCGAAGTCAGCAGCCCGTGCTCACCCGCGAAGCGCACCGCGGCCTGCACGTCCTCTTCGTCCGTAGCACGGACCACGAGCGCCGGGCGGCGATCGATCATGCCGTTCCAGAGCGCCCGCGCCTCGTCGTAGCCCGGCTCGTCCTGCCCGAGCACGGCGCCGTGGAAGCGGGCGCGGAATCGTTCGACCGAGGCGCCGTTCAGGACGGTGGTGGCGCCGGAGAGAGTGCGAAAGGACAGGTCGTTCATGGCGGGCTCCCGTTGGACGTGAGGATTCAACGCTCGCGCCGGAGTCCGCCTTTGTCAACCGCACACCGAGCTTGCGTCTCGCGGGCCCGATCGCTTGGTTGCTGCCCGAGGTCGGCGCGCCGTGGCCGACGAGGACGAACCTTCGAGACGGAGCCTGGAGCATGGGAATCGCGACCCGGATCGGACGGACGATCGCCAGCGGGATCGGGTGCGGCGCTCTGGCCGTCGCCCTGACCGGGGCCCTCGGCGTAGCGGCGGCGCTCCCGGCGTCGAGCCGGGCCCAGGAAGCCGCCGGAGACACGGCCGACGCCGCGGCTGAGTCGGCGGCGGAGACGCCACGCCGGATCGGCTCCTTCACCCTCGCCGTGCAGGGAGGAGAGGACGGCCGCCCCGAGACCCGGATCCTCGTGGTGCCCGACACCTCCTCCACCCTCAACGAGGGCGCTCGCCTCTTCTTGCGTTGCCGCAGCGGGAGGGGCGAGATCTACGTGGCGGTCACCGACGGAAACCTCGGCAACGCCCGGGAGGGGGCCGCAGGGCAATGGCGCTTCGAGCGTCGGCCGTGGGGCGAGCTGATCCGATGGGGAGCGAACGACGAGGGGACCGCCGCCTTCATGCCGCCGCGCGTCTACGACACCTTCGTCGAACGGGGTCGCGAGTACGACGTCGCGGAGATCCGGATCGTCAACCTGGCGGGCGTCCGGAAGCGGTTCGTGTTCCCGCTGGACGGCTTCACCGAGGGGACGGAACGGCTGGGCTGCTTCGGCGGCGACTGAGCGGGAGATACGAGACCGCCGGCAGCCGCCGGTCGACTCAGTCGCCCGCGCCGTCCTCCGCCCGGGAGCCTCCCGACGAGCCTCGGTCCGAGCCCCTGTCGGCGCCGCGGTCTCCGCTGCGATCGGAGCCCCGATCGTGGCGGGAGGACCAGTCCGCCCGGGAGGGCCGATGCGGCCGCCGCTCGCTGCCGAGCCGCGGCCGGTACGGCGAGAAGCTCCTCCGGCCCCGGTCGGGCCGCAGGCGCTCGCGCTCGCCCCGGAGCGAAGGCGTGGCCCGGCCGGATTCGAGCGTCCGGCGGACTCGCTCGGCGAAGTCGGGCCGCGCGAGCAGCGAGCCGGCGTCCTCGTACACCTCGATCCGGGGCCCCTCGCCGCGGCGCTGGAGACGCGCCACCTGAGCGAGGAGGGCTCGGATGCGCGCTTCGGCCGCCGACTCGTCGTCGGTGGCCTCCTTCCTCCTCGCCTGCGACGCCTCCCCCGCGGCTGGCGATGAACCGGTCTTCACCTCGATCTCGCCCGCCGACGTGCAGTGCTCGTCGTGGCGTGGGTCGCATTCCGGGCGGTCCCGAAAGAGGGCCAGGAGCGGCCGTTGCAGCGCGCCGCTCAGGGCGGTCGCGAGCACCGTACCCGTGGAGGCGTTGGGCACGGCGAAGCGGAGCCACGCTCCCCGGTCCAGCGCGACGCGCGCCCCCTCGCGGCTGACGGCGGCGACCAGCCGCGCCACGACTTCGCCAGCCTCGCTGTCGCCGGGGGCGTGCTTGAAGGCCCTGCCGCTGGCCAGCGCCTCGGCGGTCAGGGGGCGGTCGGAGGCGATCACGACGACGTGCTCGTACGGCTGCGTGCCGCTCCGGAACGGCGTGTAGTGGCCGAAGTGCCAGTCGAAGACCGTCCGTGCGTGTCGGGCCTGCAGTCCGAGGTAACGGAAGGCGTGCCGCCCCCGGTCGAGCCGGATCGAGGTCTCCGAGCCGTACGGATAGAGCTTCACCGCCCCGAGGCCGGGATACACCTGGAAGGCCGAGACGTGGGCCGACGTGCCCAGCCAGAATTCGATCCGGGGATCGAACTGGCAGCAGGGGTCCTCGGTGAGCAGGACGACACTGGGTCCCGAAGTGCCGGGCGCGGTGGCCTGCTGGCCCGCGGCCGGCGAGGAGACCAGGATCAGACAGGCGCCGGCCAGGGCGACGAGAGAGCCGCTCCGTGCCCGTTCCCAGGTCGGCGATCCCGCTGCAGCCACGTCGCCTCCCGCCGGATATACGCTCTTTCGCGTGACAGTAATCGAGGGGACGGGGACCCGGAGGGCAACCCGCAGGCCCTGGCGTCAGTTCCTGAGCGCCTCGAGCCGGGCCTCGCCGCGCGGAGTGAGCAGCGCCAGCCGCCAGTCGCGGCTGACGGCCGGACCGTCCAGCCTGACGAGCTCGTCGGCGGCCAGACCGTTCACCGTGGCCCGCGCCGCGGCCGGGGTGAGCCCCGATCGGTCGGCGAGGGCCCGGATCGCCGTCGGCCCGTGCAGAGCCAGCAGCTCGAGCATCCGCGTCGTGAGATCGGCGCGGCCGAAGCGCTCGACGCCGTCGACCGCCTCGCGGTAGCGATCCAGCGGGCAGTAGGGACCGGTGCTCGTCGTCAGCTCGTCGCGGCTCATGGTACCGTGCTCCGTCGCGGTCATCGGGTTGCGGGCTCGTCGCCTCACCCATCTACGACGACGGCCGCCGCGCGAGGGTTTCACGG
>CAZEUW010000133.1:0-4220 GCA_964515425.1 uncultured Gemmatimonadota bacterium
GTCGGTGAGGTGCAGGTGGGAGTCGAAGAGGCGGAGCGGCACCCTCGTGCGGATCCTCTACGTGGAGGCGTGGGCCGGGGCGCCCCGGCGCTCGAGCCAGCGGTCGATCTCGAGCAGGGCCGGCGACGCCACGTAGATCGACGAGTAGGTCCCGACCGCGACTCCGAGGATGAGCACCAGCGCGAAGGGCCGGATGACCTGGCCGCCGAAGAGGAAGAGGGCCAGGAGCGTGACGAACGTCGTGACGCTGGTCATGACCGTCCGGGGGAGGACCTCGTTGATGCTGCGGTTGAGCAGCTTCACGTAGTCCTCCTTGCGGTGCTTCTTGAGGTTCTCCCGCATCCGGTCGAAGGTCACGATGGTGTCGTTGAGCGAGTAACCCACGATGGTCAGGATCGCGGCGACCGTGGCCAGCGTGATCTCGACGTTCATGATCGCGATGAACCCGAAGGTGAGCAGGATGTCGTGCAGGGTCGCCACCACGGCGGCGACCCCGAAGCGCCACTCGAAGCGGAAGGCCAGGTAGGCCAGCGTGAGCAGGAACGAGAGCAGGATGGCGGTCAGGGCCTTGGTCTGCAGCTCGCTGCCCACCTTGGGGCCGACCGCCTCCACCCGGAGCACGTCGTAGCTGCCCTCGCCGTAGCCCGCGTCGAGGGCGGCCCGGACCATGTCGCCGATGTCCTGCGCGCCCCCGGCCTCGAAGGTCTGGACCCGGATCAGGAACTCGTTCACCTCGCCGAAGCCCTGGAGCTGGACGCCCGTGAGGCCCTCGCTGTTCAGGATCTCCCGGAGCTCCCCGACCGAGGTCGACTCCTCGAAGCGCACCTGCATGAGGGTGCCGCCGGTGAACTCGACGCCGTAGCTCAATCCCCCGCGCGCCACGAGCGCCGCGAGTCCGACGGCGAGCAGGACCGCGGAGACGACGTACGCCTTCCGACGGTCCTGCAGGAACTGGAAGTCCGCCTGCTTGAAGAATCTCATCGGTCCCGGGTCAGATGCTCACCGGCTCACCCGTGGTGTGCCGGTCCAGGTAGATCATGAAGAGCGTGCGCGTCACGAAGATCGCCGAGTAGAAGGAGGCGATGATGCCGATGCTCAGCGTGACCGCGAAGCCCTTTACCGGCCCCGTCCCGAACTGGTAGAGGATGAGCGCGGTGATGAGCGTGGTGAGGTTGGCGTCCACGATGGCCGACAGCGCGTGCTCGAAGCCGGCTTCGACGGCGGTGCGGGCGGTCTTGCCCGCGTCCAGCTCCTCCCGGATCCGCTCGAAGATCAGGACGTTGGCGTCTACCGCCATCCCGATCGAGAGGATGATGCCGGCGATCCCGGGCAGGGTGAGGGTGGCCCCGAGACCGGCGAGCCCGCCGAGGAGGAGCAGCACGTACCCGGTCAGCGCTCCGAGGGCCATGAGGCCGGCCATCCGGTAGTAGACCAGCATCAGGATCACCACGAGAACGATTCCGATCGCGAAGGCCATCTGGCCCTGCTCGATCGAGTCGGCGCCCAGCGAAGGACCTACCGTCCGCTCCTCGACGATCCTGATCGGTTGGGGGAGCGCACCCGCGCGGAGGACGAGCGCGAGGTCCTGCGCCTCCTGAAAGCTGTCGCCCTGGTTGAGCTCGATCTGGGCGCGCCGGCTCAGCGTCTGCCGGATGACGGGAGCGCTCTGGACGAGGCTGTCGAGCACGATCGCCATCTGGTCGCCCACGTGCCGGCTCGTCCCGCGCTCGAAGATGCGGGCGCCCCGCCGCGTCATCTCGAAGGGGACGATGGGCCGGTTGTAGGTCGGATCGCGGCTCGCGGGGCCGGCGTCGGCCAGGTATTCGCCCGTCACGAGCGGCTCGGAGTCCAGCACGTAGAGCCGGCGGTAGGACGTCCCCCCCTGGCTCTGCGACGCCGCGCTCCATCGGAGCTGCGTGTTCCGCGGCAGCGCCTGCTGGACGCCCTCGAGGTCGAGGTAGCGGCGGACGGTGGGCACGTCCTGCTCGCGGACGAGGTAGATGCCGCTGCTGCCGGATTCGAGAAGGAGGGCGCTGAGCGGCCGGAGCTCGCCCTCCCCTGCGGCCGCGGCCGTGTCGGCGCCGGCCGTGTCCCCCTGCACCGCGCCGGCCCCGGTCGTGTCGCCGGCCGCGACGGCGGTGTCACCCGCCACCGTGTCGGGGGCCTCCTGGAGGATGTCGAGGCCCTTCCCTTCCCGCTCGGCGCCCTCCTCCGTCTCCCGGAGCGAGGGGCTCCGGAGGTTCTCGGCCCCGAGCTCACGCACGATGGCCCGGTCGATCCGGGGGAGCGCCTCGCGCAGCTCGCCTTCGGTCCGGACGACGTTGAAGCTGAGGAAGGCGGACCGCGCGACGATCTCCTTGGCGCGCTCCGGATCGTCGATGCCGGCCAGCTCGACGATGATGCGGTCGTCGCCGACCTTCTGGATCGTCGGCTCGCGGACGCCGAACTGGTTGATCCGGTTCCGGATCGTGAGCAGCGTCGTCTCGATCGCCTGCTCCCGCTCCTGCTGGGTCAGGGAGCTGTCCGGATCGGCGATCTCGACCGCCAGGTGCATCCCGCCCTGGAGGTCGAGGCCGAGGTTCAGCGGGGAGATCTGCTGGCCGTCGGGGCCCTCCTTCGGCAGGAGCGACCAGACACACAGGGCGACGACGCCCAGGATGACGGCCATGCGTCCTTTCACGCTGCTCAGCATCGTCTACGTATGCCTCGACCTGATGCGGTGTGGTGTTCGGTCTCCGTGATCGTGCGCCCGATCGTCCGCGAGGTCCGGCCGGCCGAGCGTCCGCGGCGGGAGGCGGGCCAAGCTATGGCCGCCTCCCGGGGTCCGAAAGACCGCCGGAGGCCCGGTCAGCGCCGGCGCTTCCCCCGCCCGAGACGGGACCGGGGCCGGTCGTCCACGGATTTCTCCTCGGTCGACTCCCGGGCGCCCAGCGGCTCGACGCTCGGCTCGAAGCCCGGCACCTCCTCGCGTTCGATCGGGTCGCCGGTGAGCTTCTCGATCTCCCGCACCAGGAGCCACTCGTGCGGGGACATGAGGGTCACCGCGTCGCCCGTCTCGTCCGCCCGGGCGGTCCGGCCGACCCGGTGGACGTAGTCGCGCGGGTCCTCCGGCACGTCGAAATTCACCACGTGGCGGATGCCCCGGATGTCCAGGCCCCGGGCCGCGACGTTGGTGGCGACGAGGACCCTCGTCTCGCCGGCCCGGAACCGCTTCAGGCTCCGGGTGCGCTGGTCCTGCGACTTCCCGCCGTGGAGGTCGTCCACCGAGACGCCCATCCGCTCGAGGAAGTCGCTGAGGTAGTCGGTCGTGGCGCGAGTGCGGGTGAAGGCCAGCACCTGGCCCTCCGCGCCCTCCTCGAGCAGGTGCAGCAGGAGCTCGTGCTTGCGGGCGCGGTCCACCGGGTGGATCACCTGCCGGATCCCCTCGGCCGCGGCCTCGAAGCCGACCTTCACGCGCACCGGATCGTCCATCAGCTCGTGGGCGAGCGACAGGATCGCGTTCGGCATCGTCGCCGAGAAGAGGAAGGTCTGGCGGTCCGACGGCGTCCGTCCCGCGATGTCCTTCACGTCGTCGATGAAGCCCATGTCCAGCATCCGGTCGGCCTCGTCCAGCACGAGCACCTCGATCCGGGAGAGGTCGGCGATCCCCTTGCGGCACAGGTCGAGCAGCCGCCCGGGCGTCGCCGCCAGCACGTCGCAGCCCCACTCGAGCCCGTCGATCTGCGGCCCGTAGGCCACGCCCCCGTGCACGACCATCGACTCGATGGAGGAGGTGGCGCCGTAGGTCCGGACCGACTGCTCCACCTGTTGCGCGAGCTCGCGGGTCGGGGTGACGACCAGGCCGCGCAGGACGCCCTGCTCCCCCGCGGCCAGCCGCTGGATCATCGGCAGGGTGAAGGCCGCGGTCTTCCCCGTTCCGGTCTGGGCGGAGCCGAGCACGTCCCGGCCCTCGATCGCGGGGGGGATCGCCCGGGTCTGGATCTCCGTCGGCCGTTCGTAGCCCGCCCGCTCCAGCGCCTCGAGCAGGCGGTCGTCGAGGCCGAGCGAGGCGAAGTTCGCGGTCGCGGCCGGGGGGGCGTCGGTCGGCGAATCGGAGGGCTGTTCGGGTTGCTCGGTGGGGGCGGACGAGTTCGCGGATTCGGTGCTGGTCGGTGTCATTGCGTGGGAGTCCGGGCTGGGCTGGGGATCACGGCCGGCGGCCGTCCGTCGCTGCCAGGGTA
>CAZEUW010000133.1:4230-7075 GCA_964515425.1 uncultured Gemmatimonadota bacterium
GGGCCCACGGGTCCACGGGTCCGACGGCCGCGTGCCCGATCGCGCGGGACGAGGCCGACGGGCGGCGCGGCGCTACCGGGTCGCCAGCTCGGCCTGCGTCCCCGGAGGCAGGATCTGGAACTGCAGCGGCTGGGCCACCCAGACCCCCACGGTCTGATCGCCGCTCACCGCCGGCCGGAAGCGCATGATGCGCGCGGCGCTCTGGGCGAGCTGGTCGAACGACGGCGTGCCGCTGGACTCGCGCAGCCGGAGCTTGGTGACGTTGCCGCGGCTGTCCACGTAGAGCCACAGCATGACCCGGCCGTCGACACCGGCCAGGCGGAGGTCGGGCGGATAGAACGCCTCCAGGTAGTCGCGCACGTCGCCGGGATTGATGAGCCGCGGCGGCACGTCGTGGGGAATGAACGGCGGGGGTGCCGTCTCCTCGACCGGCTCCGAGGGCGCGCTCGCCACCGGCTCCGAGGGAGGCGGAATCGGCGCCGCGGCGGCGGGCACCTCCACCACCGGCGGCTGCTCCTCCGGCGCCGGGAGCAGCTCGAGCTCCTGACTGGCCCTCGGGCCGTCGGCCCGCGGGAACGGCAGAGGAGGATCGAACACCACCACGCCGAGGTGCAGGAGGAGGGAAGCGCCGAGCGACGCGAAGAGGACGCGCCGCCCTGTCCGATCTCGCGTGTCACCCATGCTGGCTCCTCACGGGTCGGCCCGACCGCCGAGGTCGGGAACACCCGGTGCGGGAGACGGGAGTACACCCGTCAATGTAAGGATCCGCGCGGCGGAGAGCCAGGCTCCCGCGGCCTCGCCCGAGGGGCGGAACACTGCGAGCGCCCCGCCGTATCAGCGTAGTGGAAAGAAAGCGGGAGGCGTCCCGACGGAGCCATCCGATCGGGACGGCGGTTCCGGGCAGTGTCCCTCCCCTCAGCCCCCTAACCACCGCCCCTGAGGTGGACGGCGCTGACCCGGGCCGCCGCTCTTCCGCGACGAGTTCCGGCGGTCCCGGTCTGCGACCCTCGGCCCAGCACCCCGAGAACCTCCTCCCTGGGTCGACGGCCAGCACCGGGCCGCCGTTCTTTCTTCATCCCTCCCGATTCGGGAGTGCTCCGTCCCGCTCCCGGAGCTCCGGCTCGCAGAGCTCGAAGTAGTCGCACCAGCGGCACGCCGACCGGTTCTCCGTGAGCGGGAAGCCTCCCTTCCCCCCCGCGCGGTTCTCCTCCGGCACCTCGAGCAGCGACCGCATCTCGGCGAGGCTCTCCCGTGCCCGCCGCGCCGCCCGTTCCAGGTCGTCGGACTCGAGCTCCACCTCGACCGAGCGGTCCTCGGCCAGGTACTCGATCCTCCCCGTGAGCCGCTCCTCCGCGGTGTCGTCCCGGATCGCCAGCGCGTACAGCGCGACCTGCCACCGGTCGCCGGGTCGGGGCTCCCCGGACTTCCAGTCGACGACCACGGCGCCACCGTCGGAGCGGCGCAGGACCATGTCGGGCTCCGCGTAGACCGGAGTGCCGTCCAGCTCGAAGCGCGGGTCGGCGACGGAGTCCGGATCGTCCATCGCCTCGATCCCCCAATCGCCCGAGCGCACCCCCTCCCAGATCGGGTGGTCGTGGAGCGATCGGTGGGTCGGCTCGATCCGGGCGCGCACCCGCTCGACCTCCGCGTCGTCGAGGCCCTCCCCGTACCAGACGGAGCGGAGGAAGGCGTGGTCTCGCGGGCGGTCGAGGAAGCCGTCCCGGTCCCGGGACGCGACGACGACGCGGTTCAGCTCCTCGCGGGTGCGATCGACGAGCTCCTCGAGGTCCGGGGCGTCCAGGCCCTGTGCGACCCGGAACCCCGTCTCGAACGCGCGCCGGTGCACGGAGCTTCCGAGCTCCCTGCGCAGGCCGGTGAGCTGCTTCAGCAGGTAGGCCCGACGACCGGTGGGGTCGGCGTCGCGATCCCACCCGCCCCACGAGGCGTAGTAGTGCCAGTAGTAGCGCCGCGCGCAGACCCGCAGCTTGTCGTGGCGGGAGCGGGACCAGCTCGGGGGAGGATGGGGGCCGAACTCCATGGGGCTCAAGCTACTCACGCGAGCCGGGCCTGTCAGGACCGGGCGCCGGCAGGACGGAGCGGAACCTGCACCCTGGCGTGGAGCAGCGGCAGGAGGCGGCGGCGCGGACCGACAGCCGGGACACGAGGAGGCATCGATGTGCGGACGGTACACGCTGTATGCATCGCCCTCGGAGCTGGGCGAGATCTTCCGGATCGACGCCGGGGCGATCCCCGACTTCCCGGCCCGCTACAACATCGCTCCGACCGATCCCGGCCTGATCGTGCGCGCTTCGACCGGGGACGGGGCCCACCGCCGGGAGCCGGGAATGCTCCGCTGGGGGCTCATCCCCCACTGGGTGGACGACCCCGACGACTTCCCCACCCTGATCAACGCCCGCTCGGAGACCGTCCGCGAGAAGGCCTCCTTCCGCGACGCCTTCCGACGGCGCCGTTGCCTCGTCCCCGCCAGCGGCTTCTACGAGTGGCAGAAGCGGAACGGAAAGCAGCCCTACCACTTCCGGCGCAGCGACGGCCGCCCCCTGGCGCTGGCCGGGCTGTGGGAGCGATGGGGCCGCGGCGGAGAGGCCGAGCTGGAGTCGTACACGATCCTCACGACCGACGCGAACGACCTGGTCGAGCCGGTCCACCCGCGCATGCCGGTGGTGTTGGACGAGGAGGGGGCCGCGGCGTGGCTCGACCCGGACGGCGACGGCGACCGGCTCGCCGGGCTGCTCCGGCCGGCGCCCGAGGAGGGACTCGAGGCCTACCCGGTCACGCGGAAGATGAACAGCCCGGCCTTCGACGACCCCGCGGCGGTGGAGCCGCT
>CAZEUW010000134.1:0-7000 GCA_964515425.1 uncultured Gemmatimonadota bacterium
CAACGTCGGGCCTGCCGCGCTTTCGACGCGGTGGTGGCGGTCTCCCGCTCTCTGAGCCGGGAACTGGCAGCCGACGGCGTCCCGGTCGGGAAGATACACAGGATTCCCAACGCGTGGGGCGGACACGTCGAGCCGGTCGACCGCGGCGAGGCTCGCTCCGCACTCGGCCTGGACGGCGGCGTGCCGGTGATCGGGTGGGTCGGCCGGCTCGGCCGCGAAAAGGGCCTGGACGTGCTGCTGGAAGCGCTCGCCGGGCTGGCCGATCGGCCGTGGCGGCTGGCAGTCGTCGGCGACGGTCCCGAAGCCGCCCGGCTTCGCGATCTGGCGGAGGGGCTCGGGTTGGAGGGTCGGGTCCGCTGGCTCGGCGTGGTCGAGGACGCAGGCCGCCACTTCCGGGCCTTCGACGTCTTCTGTCTCAGCTCGAGGACGGAGGGAACGCCCGTGGTGCTGTTCGAGGCGATGGAGGCCGGCGTGCCGGTGGTCGCCACACGGGTGGGAGGTGTCGAGGAGATCCTGACCGAGGAGGCGGCCTGGCTGTGCCCTCCCGAGGATCCAGGGGCTCTCCGGGCCCGGCTGCGCGAGGCGCTGGGCGCTCCGGAGGCGGCCGAGCGGAGGGCCGCGGCCGCCGCCCGCGTCCTGGCCGATCAGTTCGGTCCGGAGCCGTGGCTCGACCGCTACGAGGCCCTCTATCGATGCGTGTCCCGGAAGGGTGAGCAAGCCTCAGGCGACGACGCGGACGACACGGGCGGGAGCGAGAGATGACCGCGGCGCTGATCCTCGTGGCTCTCCCCGTGGTCACCTTCGTCGGCTCGTACGTGCTCTATCCGCTCGCGTTGCAGCTGCTCGTCGGAGCTCGGGATCGCGAACGTCCCTGGCCCGCGGTCGATCCCGCCGATTGGCCCCGCGTCAGCCTCCTCGTCCCCGTTCACGACGAAGAGGGTGTGATCGCGGAGAAGCTCGAGAACCTCCTGGCCCTGGACTACCCGGAGGACCGGCGGCAGATCGTGGTTGTTTCCGACGCGTCGACCGATCGGACCGACGAGATCGTCGAGGGGTTCGCCGACCGCGACGTGGAGTTGGTGCGGGTGCCCGAGCGGGCGGGGAAGACGCAGGCGCAGAACGCCGCCGTCCCGCACCTGCGGGGCGAGGTGGTGGTGAACACCGATGCCAGTACCCGGCTCGCCAGGGGCTCGCTGAAGGCGTTGGTGCGGCCCTTCCAACGTCCGGATGTCGGCGTGGCTTCTGGACGCAACGTCAGTGTCGGACGGGAGGAGAGCCCCGTGGCGCCCGGTGAATCAGGCTACGTCGGCTACGAGATGTGGGTACGGGAGCTCGAGACTCGCCTCGGCGGGATCGTGGGGGCCAGCGGGGCCTTCTACGCCATCCGCGGAGACCTCTTCAGCAGCATGTACCCCTCCGAGCTCAGCCGTGACTTCGGAACCGTCATCCTGGCGCGCGAGGCCGGCTACCGAGCGGTCACGGTCGCAGAGGCGGTCTGCTTCGTTCCTCGCAGTGGCTCGATCCGTAGCGAGATGAAGCGGAAGACTCGGACGATGACCCGGGGGCTGGAGACGTTGTGGCACTTCCGGCGGTGCCTGAACCCGTTTCGCTTCCGGGGATTCGCCGTGAAGCTGGCCTTTCACAAGCTCGGCCGTTGGCTCACCTACCTTACCTGTCCGTTCGGCCTCGCGGCGCTCGGATGGCTGGCGCTGCGCTCACTCGTCGCGGCGCTCCTGTTCGCACCGTGGATCCTGGTCGGCGTGGCTGGAGTCGCCGCTCTGGCGTGGCCGGCGGAGGTGCCCGGCCGGCAGCGGCCGATGCCGCGGTGGATGGCGCTGTGCGGCTACTTCGTAGCGGCCGGCGTGGCCGGCGCCGTGTCGTGGCTCAAGGCGCTGACGGGCGAGCGGAACCCCATCTGGGAGCCCACCCGCCGTCAGGACACGACCTCGGCCTCCGCGATGCGCGGATACGAGTAGTAGTAGCTGCTGTAGTAGGGCGCCTTGTCCGGCACGTCGTTCAGGACGGCGCCGAGCACCTCGAGGCGGAAGTCGCGCATGTCCTCCAGCTTCGAGCGCGCCGTCTCCCGGTTCGTGCCGCCGCTTCGCACCACGAGCAGCGCCTGACCGCAAAGCTCCCCGATCGTGAGCGGGTCGATGCCGGTCACCAGGGGCTGGCCGTCCGCGATCACGACGTCGAACCGCTCGCGGAGGGTGGCCATCAGCTCGCGCATCCGGTCGCTCTCGAGGTGGTTGGCGTTGAAGGTCCGGAGCTGGCCGTGCGGCAGCACGGTGAGGCCCTCCACCTCGGTCGGCTTCAGCGTCTCGTCGAGGCTCGTGCCGTTCTGCAGGTAGTCGGTCAGCCCGGGACGGTCGGGCACCTCGAACAGCCGGTCCACGTTCCCGCGCCGCACGTCCGTGTCGAGCAGCAGCGTGCGATGGCCCGCCGTCGCGAAGGCGATCGCGAGGTTGGCCGCGATGAGCGACTTGCCCTCCCGCGGACCCGGGCTGGTCACCAGGATCGCGCCGGGAATCTCGCCCCGCCTCACGAGCTGGCCCCGCAGGGTCCGGAACGCCTCGACGACCTCGAGCGAGTCCGGGGAGTTCGGGCCGACGTCGGAGCGCACGCGCGGCACCATGGCGAGGATCGGGACGCCGAGGTCCGTCTCGACCTCGTCCGGGTCCTTCACGCGGTCGTCGAGGTGGTCGTGGAGCAGGACGCCCCCGATGCCCAGCCCGAGCCCGGCGAGGGAGGCCATCAGGAAGAGGCGCCGGCCGTCGCTCCGCGTCGGAGTCTCGGGCGGACGCGCCCGGTCGACGACCTCCAGGTTCGTGAGGTTGGTCTGGGCGGCCAGCCGTGCCTGGTTGAGCCGCGAGAGCAGGTCCTGGTGGAGCCGCTCGGCCATCTCGACCTCGCGTCGGAGGCGGGCCTCCCGGATGCTGCGCGTCGGAATCTGCCGGAGCTCCTGCGTCTGTCCCTGGATCTGCTGCTGGGTCGCGGCGAGGTCGCTCTCGAGCTGACCGATCAGCTCACGCACCTCGGCCGGCAGCGTCTGCTGTCGGAGGCGCCGGATGTCCTCGGTCACGGCCTGCACGTCGGGATGCTGCTCCGTGTACTCCCGCAGCAGGGTCCGCCGCTCGGCCTGCTTCTGCGTCAGCTCCTCGAGCGCGCCCATGAGGGACGGCGACTGCTGGCTCGCCGGGATCACCCGCAACGCGAGGGCGTTGATGCCTTCGGCGCCCTGCGCCTGCGACAGCAGCCCCCGCAGCCGCTGGAGCTGCGCCTGGAGGTGGTCCTCCTCCATCTTCCGCTCGAAATAGGCGTCGAACACCGGACCCCGGGTCGTCTCGCCGCCCGGGATGGGGGCGGCCTCCGGCTCGGCCGGGAGCGTGATGGCGTCGACCCGGAAGTTCTCCAGGGCGAGCTCGGCCGTGTCGAGCCGGGCCGCCGCGAACTCCTCCTGCTGCCTCAGGATCTTGACGACCTCGTCGAGGTTCTGCGTCTTGAGGCCCCGGGAGGTCCGCATGAAGCTCTCGACCACCCCGTTGTGGATCCGTGCGGCCTCGCGCGGGTCGCCCCACGAGAAGTTGGTGACGATGAGGTTGCCGGCCCGCGGGTCGAACGCCACCGACATGTTCTGCCGGATGCGCGAAGCCGCCTGCCCGAGGCTCGCGAGCGAGAATCGGAGCCTGGTGCCGGGCTCGAGCTCGCCCTCGCTCAGCGGCCAGCGGAAGCCCGAGCCGACGCCGATCGGCCCGTCCGCCAGCTCGCCCTGCTCGACGACGCCGTCGCCCTCGCGGGTGAGCCGGTAGCCCCCCGAAGAGTCCACCTCGATGACGTAGCTGCCCGGCCGGAGGTCGTCCTGGACCTCCAGGTCCGAGAAGAGCTCCCCCCTCTGCCGGCGCACGCTCTCGGGGCCGAGGTACAGGTCGGTCTGCTCGACGACGGGCTCGAGAACGGCGTAGGTGGTGAAGAGGTCGGACCAGCCGCGTCCGCGGAAGGCCTCCGTGGCGCGGATCGGACCCTCCTCCTCGCTGCTCGTCTCGAGCCAGATCGTCGCCTGGGTCTCGTACACCGGCTCCGAGCGCTGCATGAGGTAGAGCCCGACGGCCACGCCGAGCACCGTCGCGGCCGCGATCCACCACTTCCGCCGCCAGAGCAGGAAGCCGATCCCACGCCAGTCGAGGCCCTCGGAGTCGTCGCTCCAGCCGGCCGGAGGGGCCGCTCCGGCCGGATCCCTGCGCTCCGGCGGCAAGCCGCCGCCGCGGGAGGCGGGGGACGATCCCGAGGCTCGGGTGGGAACGTGATCTGTCACGACGGCTCTCCGTGGTTCGTTGCCGATGCTGCGTTCGCGTCTCGAGGCGCCTCGCTGACCACCGGATAGTGGCAAGAGGGGTGCCTATCGGCCGCAAGAGCTACGCGAGGTCCCGCAAGTCGGGCCGCTCGCCGGGTCCGAGGCCGGGCACGAGTACCGGTGAGAGGCATCCGACCGCGCGACCCGGGACCGCGCTGTTGCGGAGGATCGACACACCCGCGGGTGGTCCTCCCGCCCGCGAGGCCCTATTCTGATGCTCGACGGCAACACTCGCTCGAAACGGCGTCGTCCTCTTCCTGACGGCGTCGAACCCCGAGAGGTGGCATCGGTGCCAGCCGACGAGACGACGACAGACGAGATGACGCGCGTGTCCGGAAACTCGGGCGGGAGTATCGAGCCGGACGTCTCCCGGTCCGGGATCCGCATCCTGGTCGTCGACGACGACGCCTCCGTCCTGGAGAGCTGCGAGTCTATCCTGGACGAGCACGACTACACGGTCGACGTCCTCCGGAAGCCCGGGGAGGCGATCGAGGTCCTGAAGCGACAGCGCCACCACATCCTCCTCGCCGATCAGCGCATGCCGGAGATGGACGGCCTCGAGCTGATCGCCGCCCAGCGGGAGCATTCCCCGCAGACGCTCTCCATCGTGATGACGGGCTACGCGACCACGGAAGCGAGCGTGAAGGCGCTCCGTGCTGGCGCGTGGGACTACCTCCCCAAGCCGTTCACGGCCACGCAGCTGCTCGTCCTGGTCGGCCGGGCCGTGCACCGCCTCGAGGAGGTCCGGTCGGTGGCCGATCGGGCCCGCGAGGAGGGCGTGATCTCCTCGGACGGGGTCGACATCCTCGGCACCTCCTCCCAGATGGTCGCGATGATCGACAAGGCGCGGAAGGTGGCCCGGACCGACGCCTCGGTCTTCATCGTCGGAGAGAGCGGCACCGGCAAGGAGCTCGTCTCGCGCTTCATCCACGCCAACAGCCGACGACGCGACAAGCCCTTCGTCCCCGTCAACTGTGCGGCGCACCCGGGCGAGCTCCTCGAATCGGAGATGTTCGGCCACCGGAAGGGCGCCTTCACCGGAGCGGTGCGCGACAAGCCGGGCCTGCTGGAGACGGCCGACGGCGGGACCTTCTTCCTGGACGAGCTGTGCGAGATGCCCGTCCAGCTCCAGCCCAAGCTGCTCCGGGTGCTGCAGGACGGGGTGATCCGGCGGGTCGGCAGCGAGAGCGAGGACGCCCGGGTCGACGTGCGCTTCGTCTCCGCGACCAACCGGGATCCCCAGCAGGCGCTCGAGGACGGAGACCTCCGTCAGGACCTCTTCTACCGTCTCCGGGTCGTGCCGCTGCACCTGCCGCCGCTGCGGGAGCGGCCGGAGGACATCCCCCTCCTCGTACGGCACTATCTCGCTCACTACTGGCGGCGCCACGACCTGCCGGGCGAGGGCCCGCCGGAGCTCTCGTCGGCCGCCATGGAGCGGCTGCTCGAGTACTCGTGGCCGGGCAACGTCCGGGAGCTGGAGAACCTCGTCGAGCAGGTGGTCGTCCTCTGCGAGCCGGAGGAGCCGATCGGGCCCGACATGTTGCCGCTGTACGACGGGGACGGTGCTGCCCCGGCCTCGGGCGACGGGGCGGATGCGAGCCGTGGAGCGCCGCTCTCGCAGCTCGACTTCCGCCGGCCGTACCACCAGGCCAAGGACGAGCTGGTCGGCTGGTTCGAGCGCCGGTACCTGGCCTCGGTCATCACGCGCGCCGACGGCAACATGTCGGAAGCCGCACGGATGGCGGAGATCGACCGGACGACGCTCTACCGTCTGCTCGAGAAGCACGACCTCTCCAAGCAACAGCTGGAGAGCTGAGCGCGGATGGCTTCGAGGGAGGAGAGCGCGGAGATCCGGGACGCGGAACTGCCGGACTGGTGGGTGGGAGGGGAGCGGCTCGACGAGCTCCCCGAGCCCCGGCGTGCGTTCGCCGTGCGCATCCTGTCGCACCTGTTCTCCGAGGAGGAGCGGCCCCGGGACGGAGACGACTACCAGCGGCTGGTCGAGCGCCACGGACCCGACCCGGCCTGGCAGGCGCTGGAGGTGGTGAGCGAAGCGCTGACCGAGGCCGAGGAGGAGAGCGCGCCGGCCGACGCGCTGCGTAGCTGCCGGCGTCGCATGATCGAGGAGGCGCGGAGCCTGGCGCGCGCGGTGGCCGCCGCTGAAGTCCAGCTCCACCACGACCTGCTCCGCGACGTCTCGCACGACATCCGCTCGCCGCTCAACTCCGTGCTCTTCCTGGTCGAGGGGCTCTACCGTGAGCACTCGGGGCCGCTCAACGCGACGCAGCGGCGCCAGGTGGGCGTCGTCTACTCGGCGGCGGCGGCGCTGCTCAACCTGGTCAACGACCTCCTCGACTTCTCCAAGCTGCTGCGGGACGACGCCGAGCAGGTGGCGGAGGTCCCCTTCGGGCTCACGAGCGTGATCTCGAACGCCCGACACCTCGTCGGTCCCGTGGCGAGCCACCACGACGCCACGCTCGAGTTCGAGGTCCGCGGCCCCCGGGCGCGGCGCGGCGATCCCCAGCTCCTGACGCGGCTGCTGATCAACTTCCTCTCGCCCGGGATCGAGGCGGCGCGGGAGGGCGGGCGCCTCGACGTGCGCTTCCTCGACGGCGAGGACGGCGAGCTCTGCGTCCGGATCGACGACGA
>CAZEUW010000135.1:0-6972 GCA_964515425.1 uncultured Gemmatimonadota bacterium
CCCGCTGCAGGGCCTTCTTGGCCAGGTCGTCCCGGCCCTCCTTCACCGCCAGCCGCGCGCGGTTCTCCCACTCGTTCGCCTGGCTCCGCTCCTGCTCGACCTGCGCGCGCAGCTTCCGCTCGTCGGCGATGGCCGTGGCCACCTCCTGCTTCGCCCGGGCGAGCTGCTTCCGCATGTCCTCGATGATCTGCGTCAGCATCTTCTCGGGGTTCTCGGCCCGAGCGATCAGGTCGTTGATGTTCGAGCGCACGAGGCGCGAGAGCTTGTCGAAGATTCCCATGGGTCTATCCGTCCTTGACGAGCTCCTGCACGTGGGAGGTCACCGCGAGGGTGAGGCTCTCCAGCGATGCACGGAACTCTTCGAAGTCGAGGGTCTCGAGCTCGAGCGTGTCGGTGAGGACGACCTCGCCCTCCTCGAGCCCGTACGAGCCGTGGACGAGGTCGTTCGCGTTGAGCTCCAGGAGCCGCCGGAAGAGCCTCAGGTTCGTCTCGTCGTCTCCCTCCTCGGGCAGTCCCCGGATCGCCGCGCGGAGGAGGAGGACCGGGGGCTGATGGCTGATCACCACCGGGGGCGCGTCGATCGCTTCCTCCGCCGGGTCGGCACGCACCATCCACATGCCCTGCTCGATCTCCTCGAAGTCCAGCTCGGTCCGGATGAGCCAGCTCTCGATGTCTTCCTTGCCGATCACGGTCCGTTCCTTTCACCGTCGTCGTCGTTCGGAGCCGGGCGCCTCGCGAGCAGCCGCTCGGGAAGGCGCGACACCTCGGCCGGCCCGCCGATCTGGACGCTCTCTACGGCGTCGATCCCCTCGATGTTTCAGGGCTGGCGGGACGATTATGGTAATCGCGACCCCCGGACGGAGCAACGAAGGAGGGAGGCCCGGGTATGCGGCGACCGAGCCCCGAGCGTCCCGACGACAGGCACCGAACGCCAGGAAGGTCCGCGATGGCGCGAGCCCCGACCTCTTCGACCGCGTCCCTGTCGCACCGGCGGCTCCGGCTGGCCGCGACGCTGGCGGGCGCGCTCGGGCTCCTCGTGCTCGAAGGGTGCGCCGGGGGCGGCCGTCCCGGCCCGGGAGCGCGGGCCGGTCCCGACGGCGCGGCGGCCTCCTACCACGTCTACGTGGCCAACGAGTCCTCGGACGTCGTGAGCCGCGTCCGCTTCGTGCCCGGCGAGGGAGCGGAGGTGGAGAAGTCGATCCCGGTCGGCGTCATGCCGGGCGACCTCGACGGCGCCCACGGCCTGGCCGTCGCGCCGGACGGCGGCTCCTGGTACCTCACCACGGCCCACGGCAGCCCGTACGGACGGCTGTGGAGGTTCCGGACCGGCAGCGACGAGGTGGTCGGGGTCGACACCCTCGGCCTCTTCCCCGCCACCATCGGCCTCACGCCCGACGGCTCCGAGGCGTTCGTGGTCAACTTCGCCCTCCACGCCGACCCGGAGCCGTCCACCGTCTCGGTGGTCGCCACCGAGCCCTACCTGGAGGAGACCGGCCGCGTCCCCGTCTGCGTGAAGCCCCACGGCAGCCGGGTCGCGGTCGACGGGCGGTCCCACTACTCGGTCTGCGGGCCGGACGACCGGCTCACCGAGATCGACGTCCGGGCCCGGACGGTCCGGCGGACGCTTTCGCTGCCGCGGACCTCGGCGGGCGAGCGGTGCGCGCCGAGCTGGGCCGAGCCCGGCACCGGCGGCGACGTGGTCTTCGTGGCCTGCAACGGCGCCTCCGTGGTCTACGAGGTCTCCACCGACGGCGAGGAGCTCGCCGTCACGCGACGCTTCCCGACCGGTCCCGCCCCCTACAACCTGGAGGCGGTCCCCGGCGGCCGGCTGCTGCTGGCGACCAACAAGGGGGGCTCCTCGGTGAGCGTCCTCGACCTCGAGACGGGCGAGGAGCGGGAGCGGGTCGCCACCTCGCGGGAGGTCCCCCACGGCGTCGTGGCCTCCCCGGACGGCCGCTACGCCTTCGTGAGCAACGAGGCGCGGGGCTCCACGAGGGGGACGGTGGACGTCCTCGACCTCGAGGAGCTCGAACGGGTCGCCAGCGTCGAGGTCGCGCTCCAGCCGGGGGGCATCGACTTCTGGAAGCTCGAACCCGCCGGGATCATGCGGGACCCGCCGCCGATCCGGACCGGAAGCCGGCCGCCGGGCGGAGGCGGCTGACCGGCACGGTCGTCAGGGCCGCCAGCGCCGCGACCGCGGCTCGCCCGCCTCCTCCGCGAGCATGGCCAGTGCCGCGCGGGCCACCGCCTCGTGCACGCCGGCCTCCCCCGGCGGCCCGAGCGGCTGGCCCCATCCGAAGGGGACCAGCAGGACCCTGGGCGGCCGCACCTTCTCGGCCACCTCCTCGAGCATCATCACGCACACGGTGGCGATGCCGCGCCGCTCCAGCTCCCGGGCGACCAGACCCACGGTCTGGTTGCAGGTCGGTCAGGCGGGACAGAGGAGCGCGGCGTCGACCTCCTCCGCCTGCATCAGCTCCCCGACGGCGGGCGCCGTCTCCTCCACGACGGGACGGGTGAGTGGCGCGTAGCCCATCATCGAGACCGCCGTGGGCGCGAGCTCGCCGATCACGCCCTCCTCGGCCAGCCGCCGGAGCAGCCCGAGCGGCAGGATGCAGTCGGGGTCCTCGCGGGCGATCGCGGTGTCGTAGTGCGGGTGGTCGAAGCGCAGCCGCCCGGGGTCGATCGAGGACGGGAAGGCGCGGTGGGAGGCGTCGCCGGCCTTTCCGGTGGAGAAGGGCTCCTGTCCCGGCGCGACGGCGCCGCCCGTGGAGACGAGCGCCACGCGGGCCCGCTCCAGCGGGACGCGGAGGCTCGCGCCCGGGACCGGATCCCGCCGCCGGACCCCCAGCTCGAGCCAGGCCTTCGCGCTCCAGTTCAGATCGCGTCCGCGTCCGGCCATCCTCGCCTCCGATTGCCATAGCCCGCCCGCAGCGGCCAGCTTCCCTCCGATCCCGCCGAACAAGGTATGCCCCGAGCGAAGGACGCCCCATGAGATCCGCGAGAGGGACGGATGGACGCCGAATCGCGACCGCCGCCCCGCGCGCGGCCGCCGCCGCGACGCTCGCCCTGGCATGCCTGACCGCCTGGGCCAGCCCGTCCGCGGCCGAGGTGCTGCGGGTGGAGGTGACCGAGCGCGCTCTCCTCCTCGAGGGCCGGTCCTTCGGGG
Organism: uncultured Gemmatimonadota bacterium; assembly: GCA_964515425.1. Taxonomy (GTDB): domain Bacteria; phylum Gemmatimonadota; class Gemmatimonadetes; order Palauibacterales; family Palauibacteraceae; genus CAYVFM01. The sequence continues at coordinate 3,170 of CAZEUW010000135.1, forward strand.
ACGCCGGGAGCTACGAGAAGCTGGTCGGCTGGGTCGAGTTCGGCTTCGACCCCGACGACCCGGCCAACGCGGCCATCGTGGACCTCGGCCTCGCGCCCCGCGAGGAGGACGGCCTCGTGCACGCGAGGGCGAACTTCATGGTGCTCCAGGCCGTCGATCCCGACCGGCGCTCCGGGGTGGGCCTGCTCGAGGTGAGCAACCGCGGGGGCAAGGCGGCGCTCGGCTACCTGAACGGCGGCCGCTTCAGCCGGGACCCGACCACCGCCGAGGAGCTGGGCGACGGCCTCCTGATGCGGCGGGGCGCGACGGTGATCTGGGTCGGATGGCAGTGGGACGTCCCGCCGGACGAGGAGGGGCTGCTCCGGCTGAGCGTGCCGGTGGCCCGCGCGCCCGACGGCGCTCGCCTGCGGGGCCTGGTGCGTGCGGACCGCGTCGTCGGCGAGCCGACCCGGAGCTGGTACGTCGGCCACCGCGGACACCGGGCCTATCCGGTGGTCGACACGGCGGCGCCCGAGATCCGACTGACCGTCCGCGACGGACGGGAGGCCGAGCGGAGGCTCGTGCCGGAGAGCGAATGGTCCTGGGCGCACGAGACGGAGGAGGGCGAGGTCGTCGCCAGCCGTTCCCACGTGTGGCTCCCGGCCGGCTTCGAGCCGGGGCGCATCTACGAGCTCGTCTATCCCGCGGAGGACCCGCGCGTGGTCGGCCTCGGGCTCGCGGCGATCCGGGACATGATGAGCTACGCCAAGCACGATCCCGCCAGCCCCTTCCCGGTCCGGGAGGGCGTCGCCCTCGGCATCTCGCAGACGGGCCGCTTCCTCCGCCACTTCCTCTACCAGGGCTTCAACCTCGACGAGCGGGACCGGAAGGTGTTCGACGGCATGATGGTCCACACCGCCGGCGCGGGACGGGGGAGCTTCAACCACCGCTTCGCCCAGCCCTCGCGCGACGCCCACCGGTTCAGCGCCTTCTTCTATCCGACCGACCTCGTCCCCTTCAGCGGGCGGGTCCAGCGGGACAGCGTGACCGGACGCCGCGACGGCCTGCTGGCGGCGTACGACGACCTCGGCGACCTGCCGACGGTCTTCTACACGAACACGGGCTACGAGTACTGGGGACGCGCGGCCTCGCTGCTCCACGCCTCGTTGGCGGCCTCCGCCGACGTGGAGCCCCTGCCGCCGGTGCGGATCTATCACCTGGCCTCCGCTCAGCACGTCGTCGACCGCTTCCCGCCGACCTCCGACCGCCGTCTGACCGGCCCGGACGAGCCCGCAGCCTGGCGGGGCAACCCGCTGGACTTCCTCGTGAACCTGCGGGCGCTCTTCGTGCGGATGGAGGAGCACCTGCTCCGGGGCGAGGCGCCGCCGCCCAGCCGATTCCCGCGCCTCGCCGACGGCACGCTGGTGACCCACGAGGCGCTCTCCGGGCCCTTCCCGGACGTGCCGGGTCTCCCGGTCCCGGAGGTGATCCACGTCGCCTACAGGGCCGACTACGGACCGCGGTGGGAGGAGGGGATCGTCGAGGTCCAGCCGCCGGAGCTCGGCCCCGCCTTCCCCTCGCTGGTCGCGGCCGTCGACAGCCTCGGCAACGAGCGGGCCGGCGTCCGGAACGTGGCGATCCGCGCGCCCCTGGCCACCTACACGCCCTGGAGCACGCGCGAGGGCCTCCCGGGACCCGAGGGCGAGCTCGCCGACTTCCGGGGGAGCTTCGCGCCCCTGCCCTGGGACGCGGACGCGGCCCGGGCCACCGGCGACCCGCGGCCGGCGGTCCTCGAGCTCCACGCCGACCGCGCCGCGTACCTCGAGCGGGTTCGCTCCGCCGCGCGCGACCTGGTGGAGGAGGGCTTCCTGCTGGAGGAGGACGTGGATCGGGTGGTCGGCCGCGCCGAGGCGCTGTGGCGATGGATGGAGATGCGCTCGGAGGCGGACGGCGGGAGCTGAGTCCCGACGTCACATAGAGAAAGCCCGGGACCTCGCGGCCCCGGGCTCCTCGCACTTCAGGCGCTGTGGAGGTCGGAGGTCAGCCCTGACCCTCCCCCTCGGGCGCGGCGCCCGTCTCGTCCACCATGTCCACGCGCGCCGCCCAGTCCAGCACGAACGTCACGCGCCGGTTGGTGAGGCCCGTGCGCCCGGGACCCTGGGCACCGGGGTTCACCTGCCGGTTCGTGGCCTCGCCGTAGCTGACCGTCTTGATGCGGTCGGCGTTGACGCCCTGGTCCACGAGGTACTGCTTGGCGGCGTCGGCCCGCTCCTGCCCCAGCTGGATGTTGTACGACTGGGTCGACGCGGGATCCGCGAAGCCCTCAACGGTCAGCAGCCACGCCGACTCGGACCTCTGCAGCGTCTGGGCGAGCTTGTCCAGCACCGGACGCTCCTGCGGGCGGATCTCGGACTCGTCGAAGTCGAAGTAGATCGGCGCGGCGAGGCGCATGCCGCCGCAATCGCACTCCTCGAACGCCTCCGCGAGCGAGTCGAGCCGGCTGGCCAGCTCGTCCACGTCGCCCCGAAGCGCCTCGACGTCCTCCCGCAGCCCGGAGATGTCCTCGCCCTGCTGCGCGATCAGATCCGCGTTGTCAGCGATCGCCTGTGCGTTGGCCTGTACCCGGTCGCCCAGCGCGCCTTCCTTCCAGATGGGGACGCAAGCGGCGGCCAGCAGGCCCACCGCCGTCGCCACGACCGCGGCGCTCATTCGACGTGAGTTCATCATCGGCTCTCCTTTATCGCCTTCGGCTCTTCGTTCCTCGGTGTGGTCGCTCGCGCGGCCCGTTCAGTCCTGCGAGGGCATCGTGACGCGGATGCCCGCCGTGATCGGGATGCTGAAGGTGCTGCTGAGCTCGTCGATGTCCGAATACAGGTTCGTCAGCCGGGTGAACTCGTCCTCGTCGGTGAAGACGTAGCGTGCCCTGGCCGTCGCGAACACGTGCCAGTCCGGGCTCAGCGCGCCGCTGAGCTGCAGCCCGCCGCGCAGCGCCGGGAAGGTCTCGGTGATGTTCAGAGGCGCCCCGTTCACGGCCGAGCTCGGAAAGCCGTCGGTGCTGATCACCGTGAGGCCGCCGCCGCCGCTGAGCGTGGCCTGGAACCCCTGGTCGGGGTCGGCCAGGTTCACGCCGAGGTGGCCGTCGAAGGCCCACTGGCGCATGCCCGGACCCTCACCGCCGTCGAAGCGGCTGTCGTCCCTGCCGGCGAAGTCGGAGAGCTGTCCGGAGACGCCCACCAGCCATCGGTCGTTGATGTAGTAGTCGAAGTCGACGCCGACGCTCGGACCCGCCTCGGCGACGTCGCCGAGGTCGCCCATCGGCAGCGCGATGCCGCCGTGCGCCTGGATGCCCACCCAACGGTGGTCCATGGGGTTCTCGAACTCGGCCGTCGCCTCGGCTTCCGCCTCGGCCTCCATCTCCTGCGCCTGTGCGACGGTCGTGCCGACGAACAGGGCCGCCAGGCCGATGATGACTGCCTTCGCTGACATATGCAGATTGCGCATTGCGCCTCCTCCCTCGTTGCCTGATCCCGCGTGCGTTCTATCCGGTCCTGCCGCGTCCGGTCCTCTCGGGCTGGTGGCCCGGGTCTGGCCGCCTGTCATGCCAGCTTCGTTCCGAAGTCCGGCCCGCGGGTCGTCCCCGCGCATAAAAAAGAGAGAGGCCCCGCATGAGGGAGCCTCTCTCTCTCGATTCACGAAGCCTTTCTCATGCCTGGTTCACCTTGAGAGAAGCGAGTCTCCGTGCGCCTTTCGGTCTCGGGAGAGGGGCGGAAGGGCCCGGCCGAACCCGGCCGGACCCTCGCCGCTCGCTCCACTGGTTCCCGCTA
>CAZEUW010000136.1:0-6960 GCA_964515425.1 uncultured Gemmatimonadota bacterium
GGGAGTTTCTCCGCCGGCTTCCTGTCCTCCGACCAGCCGGATCAAGGTTACCCGACTTTTCACTCGAATATGTAACCGCACGTACCGACAGAAGTTCCGAGGGCGCGAATCCGGTCAGGTACGCGGAGGGCCCTGGTGACTCAGATATTGAAGGCGAGTCCGACATGCGTCGACCCCGCCCTGTCCCGTCCGGCGGTTCGGGAGGCCCTGGCCGCTCCGCCCGGGGACGCCGGCACGCGCGCCGCCCTCGTCGAGAGCGGTGCGCTGAGCCTGTCGCGGGGCGCGAGCGCCGAGGCGCTGCGCTCCCTGCTGGACCGGCTGCCCGCTGGCTCCGGCGAGCGGGGGCCCGTCGACCCGACGGGGCTGGGGGTGGCCATGGAGGTGCTCGCCGACCTGCCGGTCGCCGCCCGGAGCCCCCGGCTCGCCGCGGACCTCGTGCTCGAGGCGCTGGGGTCGGGCTTCGGCCCCACCGAGCTGCGCGAGCTGCCGGCGGCGCTCGAGGCGGCCCGCGGCCGGGGCCAGCTCCCCGCCGAGGCCGCCGCGCGGGGCGCCATGGCGTGGATGCGGTCCGACGTCCCCGCCGCGGCCGTCCTCCAGAACCTCTTCGCCGGGGAGTTCCCGGGGAACGCGCCCTTCGACGTGCCGCCGGGCCTCGACGACGCCCGCGACCGGGCGGACCGCCCCGGCCCTCCCTGAGCCGGGGGACGCTCCCCGTGCGTCGACTGAACCTCGGAGCGCCTGCCCCGCGTAGGGTCCGACGAGCCCCTCCCGACCCGCGCCCGGAGGCCCTCCGTGCGACCTGTTCGAGCCGCGCCGCTCGCCCTGCTGACCGCCATCTCGACCGTCACGCTCGCCTCGCCGACACCGGCTGACGCCCAGGACGCCCCGGGCGCCGCCGCCCCGCGGTCTCCGGCCGAGCCCCCCGAGCCCGGCACCCTCTTCCTCCACGCCGAGCGCTTCGAGCGCGAGGACGGGAGCTACGGCACCGTCGACCGGGGCCTCCTCTTCGTCCCGCAGGACCGCTCCGGATCCGATTCGGGCGTGCTCGCCGTCGTCTTCCACCGCTTCCGCGGCCCCGAGGAGGCCGGGGCGCCGCCGATCGTCCGCCTCCACGGCGGCCCGGGCTTCGGGGGCCTCGAGCTGGAGGACCCGGGCTACTACGAGGAGAGCGTCGCCCCCTACACGGCGTTCACCGACGTCCTGGTGATCGGCCAGCGGGGCTTCGGCCCCTCGCGCCCGAACACCGAGTGCGAGGGCGTCCGGCGGCCGATGTTCGACCCGGCGGTCCCCGTGGAGCGACGGGCCGAGGCCCTGCGGGAGGCGTCGCGCGCCTGCCGGGACTTCTGGCGCGGCGAGGGGCTCGCGCTCGAGTCGATCGACGTGCGCGAGGCCGCCGGCGACGTGGCCGACGTGGCCCGTGCCCTGGGCTACGAGCGGGTCACCCTCTGGGGCGTGAGCTTCGGCTCCCACTGGGCGATGGCGGTGATGCGCGACCACCCCGAGCTGGTCGCCCGCGCCCTGATCGGGGGCACCGAGGGGCCGGACCACACCTACGACATGCCCTCCGGCGTGCTGGACGCCCTGCGCCGGGTGGCCGCCGACGCCGAGGCCTCCTCCGAGCTGGCGCCCTGGATCCCGGAGGGCGGGCTGATCGAGGCGTTGCGGGCGACCGTGCGCCGGGTGGAGCGGGAGCCGGCGACGGTGAGCGTCCCCGACACGGCGACGGGGGAGGAGCGGAAGGCGACCGTGACGGCGGAGATCCTCCACACCGTGGCGGACGGCTACTCGTCGGTCCCCGACTCGGTGCACGACATGGCCGCCTGGCCGGCCGACGTCCTCCGCCTCCACGCCGGCCGCTACGGCGGGATCGCGCGCCGCGCCCTGTCCGACGAGGACGAGGACGAGTGGCGCCGGATGCCGCACGCCGCCTTCTTCCTGCTGGACTGCGCGTCGGGCATCTCGGCGGCGCGCGAGGAGGAGCTGCTGTCCGACCCTGCGAACGAGGTCCTGGGGCCGCCGGCCTGGTTCTACCGCGTGGCCTGCCCCGTCTGGGGCGTCGACCTCGGCGACGCGTTCCGCACCGAGTTCGAGACCGACGTGCCCACGGTCGTCGTCCACGGCGACTGGGACCTCTCCACGCCCTACCGCAATGCCGTCGAGCTCATGCCCGCCTTCGGCGACGGCCGGCTCGTCACCGTGGTGCGGGGCACCCACGGCGCCCTCGGGGAGGCCATGGAGGCCTCGCCCGCGTTCCGGGAGGCGATCGTGGAGTACCTGCGGACCGGCTCGCGCGAGGACCTGCCCGAGCGGGTCGAGCTGCCGCCGGTCGACTGGGTCGTGCCGGCGGAGCTGCCGCGGTAGCTCACCCCGGCCCGAGCCACCCCAGACCGTTCTCCACCGGGTTCTCTTCGCCGACGCGGGCGCACCACCGCCGAACCGCGTTCACGTGGGCCGCTAGATCGGACGGCGGCAGCGCCGGCGAGAGGAACAGGACGCCGGGAAACGACTCGCCCCTCGCGACGAGGGCGTCGACGAGGGGCGCGAAATCCTGGTAGTTGCGGGTGACGACCACCCGGCCCTGGTCGGCGGCGGCCATCAGCAGCTCCAGGTCGTCGGCCTCGCCGAGCCCCACGTCGCCGGCGTGGACCACGTCGACGCCCTCCTCACGGAGGCGTCGGCTCGCCCCGTGGTGTACGTGGACGTCGAACAGGAGTCCCGGCGGCAAGCCCCGGCTCGCTGCTAGCCGAGTCGCTCGGAGAGATAGCGACCCACCCGCTCGTTCTCGTCGATCAGGGTGTCGATTCGATCCGGAAAGCGGTCGTAGAAGGCGAGGGCCGCGTCCAGCGCCGCCGTCCGGAGCCAGCCGAAGTGCTCGGCCAGCGCCTCACGATCCCCGTCATGATCGCGCAGCGCCGCGACGATCTCCCAGACCTCGGGACCTCCCTCGACGGCGGCGCGGCGGCCGGAGACACCCTCCCGGAACTCGACGTCCTCCAGGTGCCGGTCGACCCACCACTCCTCCAGGATGCGGCGCAGTCCCTCCGAGGGGCTCTCACCACGCTCCTCGAACTCGCTGCGCAGCGCTTCGTCGAGCCACGGTCGCAGCTTGACGCTCATCGGCCTGTTCGCGACGGTCGGCACGGCAGCCCTCCTCGGCAACGCTGGGACGAGCGGTCGTATACATAGTATACCATGTCTACGATGAAAGGTGCCTCGTCCGACGGCTTCCGTCAATCCGCCGTCGTGCATCCCGCCGCGACGGTGGGTGTCCGGCCGGAAGGGCTTCGCTCGCCCCCGCGCGGCCCCGTAGATTGCCGGACGCCATGAGCCTCCGTCCCCTGGACACGACCGACCAGGCGTTGACGGCGCAGCGGTCCGCCCTCTCGAAGCTCGGAGCGGACCGGCGCCTCCGGGCGGCTCTGGAGATGAGCGAATCCGTCCGTCGCCTCCGTTTGGCGGGCCTTCGATCGCGCCATCCCGACGCGTCGCCGCGCGATCTGGTGGCGCGCTTCGTCGCGGAGGCGCACGGCGTCCGCTTCGGAGCGCCGGAGTGACGCTCGAGTCGTTCCTCCGGCGCGTCGTCGAGATCGTCGAGACCGGCCCTTCAGCCGGAGGGAGTTCGAGCGCCGCCGTCGCGTGGAGGCGATGGGCCTCGAGCTTCCGATGGTCACGCCCGAGGATCTCATCGTGGCGAAGCTGGAGTGGGCGCGGGCGGGACGAGTAGCTCACCGGTCCCACGGGAACGGCGACCCCGTGTGGGCCACCACCCCGGCGGTCGGCAGGAAGATCGGCCCGCCGTCGTGCACCCCGTCGCGGCGACGGGTCTCCGGCCGGAAGGCCAGCGTCCCCTCGCCGAACAGGTCCACGGCGCCGAAGTCCAGGTGCAGGCCTCCGAGCAGCCCCGGCATCAGGCCCGTGAAGCCGTCCTCGGGCACCTGCTCGTCCCGGTAGTCCTCGTAGGTGAGGCGGGGCCCGGCGTAGACGCCGAACCGGGTGTCGTCGGAGGGGTCGTTGACGAGCAGCTCGGTCGGGACGGCCAGGTCCAGCGACAGCAGCGACTCGTCCTGCTCCGGGGCCTCGACGCGGTCGATCGAGGCCAGGCCGAGGCGCACGGCGGTGCTGCTCCGGGCGCCCAGCGGCGAGCCCACGCGGACCTTGGCGGCGGCCTGGAAGCCGCCGGGATCGTCCTGCTCGTGGCCCCCGTAGACGGCGACCGACAGGTTCGCCCGGTCGGCCACGCCGACCAGGAGCGTCCCGGTCAGCAGCTCCTTCCGCATCAGCTCCTGTCCCATCAGCCCGTCGCCCAGCTCGAGCGCCGCCCCCACGCCCCGGCCGGGCACCGGCGTGCCGCCGGTGGTCAGGGGCAGGGGTGCCGGGAGCGGCGTCCGGGCGGGGGTGACGCAGGCGGGGGCGAGCAGTACGGCGATCGTCGCGACGGCGGTGCGCGTGTCCATGGTCTCCTCCGGGTGGGCGTGGGAATCGGGACTCACGCCCGGAGGATGACGGGGGGCGGTCAAGCGCCGGTAAAGCCCTCCCGGTAGCGCCTGCGCTGGCCCGCGGTCAGCATGTCGCGCGCGACGACCTCGCCGACGATCCGGGCCACGAAGCCGTAGCCGCGCGGCTCGGAGGCGAGCCACCGGTGCCACTCCAGCTCGTCGAGCGCGGCCTCGACCTCGTCCCGCGCGAGACCCGTCGCCCGGGCCAGCGCGTCGGCCTCGACCCGCTCGCCGAGCACCGAGGCGGCGGCGAGCACGCGCTGGGCCGGGGGGGAGAGCGTCCGGAAGCCCACCCGCACGGCCGCCGTCACCGTGCCCGGCAGCTCGCCGGGCAGGGTCTGGTCGAGGGTGCGGTCGGGCAGCGGCCACGCGTCCGCTCCACCGGTCGGCTCCAGCCCGTCCCGGACCGCCTCGACGACGCGGACCGCCAGCGCGGGATAGCCGCCCGAGTCGGCGGCCAGCCGCCGGGCGAGCCGATCGAGCGCGGCGGGTCGGTAGTCCGTCAGCAGGGCCGCCGCGAGCTCCCGGAGCGCCTCGCGTCCCAGGGGCGCCAGCCGGACGGCGGTGCCGCCCACGTCACGGCCGACCCGGCCGACGAGCCGGTCCGAGGGTCCACCCGCCGGCGAGGGCCCGCGGGCGAGGAGGAGGGCCAGCGGGCGGTCGGCGTGGTCCCGAAGCGCCGCCTCCAGCGCCCCGACCGTGGCCGGGTCGAGGTGCTCGGCGTCGTCCACCGCGATCACGACGGGCTGCTCCTCGAGCGCCGCCCCCAGCAGACCGCTCAGCGCCCCGTCGAGACCGTCCGGATCGGCGTCGCCGATCTCGTCGGCGAAGCGCTCGCGCCACGCGGGGAGTCGTGCGGCCATCGCCGCGAGCGCCCCCGGCGGCGCGGCGACCAGCCCCGGCGCCTCCAGCAGGGCGTCGCGGCACAGGGCGAGGAGGGTGCCGTGCGGCTCCTCGCGGTCGGTGGCGACCGCCCGCACCGTGGGGGTGACCGCACCGGCGAGGCGGGCGCGGCGGGTGGCCTCCTCGAGCAGCCGGCTCTTCCCCGTGCCCGGATCGCCCTCGACCGACACCACCGCCGCGGCGCCTCCGTCCCTCGCCTCGCGGAGCGCCCCCGCCACGGCGGCCAGCTCCCTCTCGCGGCCGACCAGCGGGCCGGGCCGGGCCGCCGGCTCCCCCTCTCCCCCGGCAACGGGCGCCCAGGAGCGCTCCCGGCGGATCCGGTCGGCCAGCCGCTGGGTCTCGGGGTCGGGCTCGACGCCCAGCGCTTCGGCCACCGCGATCCGCCAGCGCTCGAAGACCTCAAGGGCGCCGGCCCGCTCGCCCTCCAGCGCCTTCACGGTCATCAGCGCGCGGGCGCCGGCGGCCGAGAGCGGGTCGAGGGCGCGGATGCGGTCGGCCGCCTCCCGGGCCGCCGCGACGCCGCCGGCGGCCAGCCGCTCCTCCACGCAGCCGACGAGCGCCCGCACGGAGCGGTCGCGCCACGCCCGACGCTCGGCGGACAGCCAGTCCTCGAAGGGCGAGGCGTCCGGCACGCCGAAGCCGTCGAGGAAGGGCCCGCCGACCTCGGCCGCCGCGGCCTCCCACGACTCCTCCTCGAGCGCCCGCTCCAGCCGGTCCACGTCCAGGACGACGCCCGCCTCGCTGCACACGACCTGCCGGCCGTCGGAGGCGATCAGCGCCTCCCCGCCGTGGCTCCGGAGGGTGCGGAGCGCCTCGTTGAGCGAGTGGCGGGCCGCCTCCTCGCCCTTCTCGCCCCAGAGCAGGCCGGCGAGGTGCTCGCGGCTCCGGCGCCGCCGCGGCGAGCGCGCCAGGTAGACGAGCAGGGCCAGGTTCTTCCGCCACGTCAGCTCCCGCGGCGCGGGCTCCCCGTCGACCTCGACCGCGACCGGCCCCAGCGTGCGGAGCTCGATCACGCGCCGCAGGCCTCCCGGCGGATCGCCGCCGCCTCCTCGCGGGCGCCGCGGAGTCGCGCGTCCGGCTCGGGCCAGCGGCGGAGGACGCGGTCGGCGGGGCGGCACGCGGCCCGCAATCGACCCCCGTCCCGGTGGAGGCGGGCCCGCAGGAGGTCCGCGTGCGCTCCCAGCGCCCAGTCGACTTCGCCCGCCTGGGCGACGCCGACCGGCACGCCCGCCAGGTCCACCGCCTCGTGCCAGAGCAGCGAGCGGTCGGCCTCCTCCGGGCGCCCGAGCGCGGCGAGCCACCGGCCGCGGCCCAGGTGCAGCGCGGCGCGGAGGAACGGCCACTCGGTCCGGTCCGCCTCCCGATAGGAGAGCACCGGCGCCGTCCGCCGGAGCGCGGCCTCCGGCTCCCCCCGGCCCGCCTCCCGCCATCCGGCCAGCACCGAGACGGCGCGCTCCAGGCCGGGCGCGCCCTCGTGGGAGGCCAGCTCCCGGGACCAGCGGCGCTCGGCGGCGGCGTCGCCGCGCGCCACGGCGTCGAGGGCGAGGCCCCAGGCCGCCTG
>CAZEUW010000137.1:0-6954 GCA_964515425.1 uncultured Gemmatimonadota bacterium
CCGACGATCCGGTCGAAGCCCTCGAGCGCGAGCACCGGGAACGGGGGGTCGACCCCGGCCCCCTCACCGCGTCGGCCCGCTGGAAGCGGGAGCGGGACGTGCCCGACGAGGTGTGGTTCGCCGCCCACGAGGCCGCGCTGGTGGCCAACGAGGCGAGGCTGTCCGAGGCCGCCTCGGAAGCCGCGGCCGGGAGCCGCCCGACGTAGCGGGAAACGGCGGCCGCCACCACCGCTCAACTCGCCGGCCGCGCCCGCGCGAAGGTGATGAAGTCCGTGTTCACGGGCTCGGATCCGGACTCGCGAACGGCGCGGGCGATCTGGCCGCGATGGTAGGTGCCGTGGAGCATCACGTGGAGCAGGATCTCGTCGAGCGGCGTACGGTATTCCGTGCCCGACGAGTTCTCGTAGCGGATCGGCCGGTGCAGGTCCTCCTCCGAGGCCGCCTCCAGCAGCGCCCGGAGCGCCCGGAGGTTCTCCCGCATCCGCTCCTCGCACTCGGCCAGCGAGGAGGACGGCCAGACGTCCATCCCATGGCTGTCGCCGCTCCGGATGCGCTCGATCCACACCCGCTCGGAGGCGAGCACGTGGGCGAGCAGCTCGAGCGCCCGCTCGTCGCGTGCCTCCCGCACGGCCCCGAGCGCCCTCTCATTGGCCCACTCGAGGTGGTCCAGCAGCCGTCGGAATCGGTCGGTCATCGACGATGCGGCCGCCCGGTCCTCGATGGCGCCCCCGGCGCGTTCAGCCGCGCGTCGATGGCCGCCACCTCGAGGGCCCGCTTCAGCTCACCGCGCTCCCAGGTCCCGTCGTACCGGACGCCGTCGATGAAGAAGGTCGGCGTGCCGTTCACGCCGCTCCTCACCCCGCTGTCGAGGTCCTCATCGACCCGGTCGGCGTGCGTGCCCTCCTCCAGCTCGCGCTCGAAACGGTCCACGTCGAGCCCGAGCTCACCGGCTGCGGCCACCAGCTCGGAGCGCTCCAGCCGCTCGGGATGCCGGTGCTGCAAGAGGTGGTCGTGCATCTCCCAGAACCGCCCCTGGGCGCCGGCGGCTTCGACGGCCTCGGCGGCCAACCGGGCCTGCGGGTGGCTGTGATCGATGGGGAAATGGCGGAAGACGAAGCGGACGTGGGCCTGGAGCGACTCCAGCGCCTCGCGGATCACCTCGTGGGCGTCGCCGCAGGCGGGACACTGGAAGTCACCGTACTCGACCAGCGTGACGGGCGCGTCCTCCGGCCCGAGCACGTGGTCTCGATCGGGGTCCACCGGGGGCTGGAAGCGGCCCTGCGTGGCCTCCGGTCCGGAGCTCATTCCGGCCCCTCCCGGCCCGGTCCCGACGGCAGCGTGAAGTCGGGCGCCGGCTCGCCCGCCGGCATCGGATCGGAGCGTCCTCGCGTCTCGTCGTTCATGTATGTGTCCCTGTCACCGGTTCGAGGCTCGCGCGTCGAGATCGACCCTCCCGACGGACGGGGCCGCCCAGCCCTCCTCAGTGGACGGGCTCCGGGATCCCGGGCTTCCGCAGCAACCCGACCGCCGTCACGATCACGGCGACGGCCAGGGCCAGGGCCCCGAAGTACAGCAACCAGCGGAACGCCGGAAAGAGGGCGAGGCCGAAGAAACCGCCCGAGACCGCGACGGCCGCCACCGGCGCGGCGATCCGGGCCGTCCACTTCCACCCGGAGCCGATGGCCGCGGGGTCGAGCAGAACCTGGATCACCAGCGAGAGGATCAGCCACACCCCGGCGTGGGCGTGACCCGCCCGCCACAGGGCCCGCTGGGTCTCGTCGAGGGCGAGCGAGCCGGCGGAGACCCCCGCGGTGCCGCCCGTGACGATCCCGAGGAGCGTCGCGCCGCCGTACATGATCGCGGGCACGGTGAGGAGCGTGATCCCGCAGACGAGCTTCGCTTCGCGTGAGAGGTTCATGGGACCACCATCGGGTCTTCGATTCGTCATCGAGGCCGTCGCCACGTCCATGCGGTCCACCGTGATCCCGCAGCCGCAAGACGGGTGCGAGACGGTCCCCATGTGGTGCCAGGGTCGAAGCTGGCCCAGCGGAGCCCACAGCAGCGGGCCAGAGCAAGGTAGGGCCGCGTGAGGCGCCGGGGCCATTGCCGGTGCCGACCGACGATGCTAATCTGAGATACGGGTCATCCGATACCGGGTCCTCCGGTGACGTGACGAAGGCCCGGGTTCCCCCCACCGTGCGGTGCGCGTCGGGCGAAGAATGACCAGAATCGATTCCGTATCCGCCCGCGTCTCCCCGGCGGTGCTCGAGGCAGCCTTCCCCACGCTGACGCCCGCGCTGGTCGCCCGTCTCGCGGCCCACGGGGAGGAGCGGACGCTCGCCCCGGGCGAGATCCTCATCGAGCCGGGGGCCCGCCGCACGCCGCTGTACGTGGTCACCTCGGGGCGCCTCGAGATCGTGCGCCCCTCCGACGCCACCGAGCTCCACGTGGCGGACGTCACCGCCGGCATGTTCACGGGCGAGTCCACGACACTGTCCGGTCGTCCGGCCATCGTGCGTCTCCGGGCGGTGGAGCCGAGCACGGTCGTCGCGGTGGAGCGACCCCGGCTGCTGGCGCTGATCCAGACCGAGGGCGAGCTCAGCGAGATCCTGCTCCGCACCTTCATGTTCCGCCGGCTGCAGCTCGTGGCCCACGACGTGGGGGACGCCGTCCTCGTCGGGTCGGAGCACAGCCGGGAGACGCTCCGGATCCGCGAGTTCCTGACCCGCAACGGTCATCCCTTCACCTCCGTCGACCTGGACCGCGACTCCGGCTTCGAGGAGCTCCTGGAGCGGTTCCGAGTCGGCGTCGACGACGTCCCGGTGCTGATCTGTCGCGGAACCGAGGTGCTGCGGAATCCGAGCAACGAGGAGATCGCGGACCGCCTGGGCTTCAACGAGTCGATCGATCGCAGCCGCCCGCGGGAGGTCGTGGTCGTGGGCGCCGGCCCGGCCGGGCTGGCAGCCGCCGTCTACGCCGCCTCGGAGGGCCTGGACGTACTGGTCGTGGAGTCGAACGCCCCGGGCGGCCAGGCCGGTCTCGCGTCGCGGATCGAGAACTACCTGGGGTTTCCCACCGGCGTATCCGGCCAGGAGTTGGCCGCCAGCGCCTACACGCAGGCCCAGAAGTTCGGAGCCCAGGTGATGGTGGGCCGGAGCGCCGATCGCCTGCACTGCGACGGGCTGTCCTACGCCGTGGAGCTCAGCGACGGATCGACGGTCCCGGCGCGATCGGTGATCGTGGCCACGGGGGCGGAGTATCGGCGCCTGCCCCTGGCCGACGTGCCGCGGCTGGAGGGCGCCGGCGTCTATTACGCGGCGACCTTCCTGGAGGCGCGCATGTGCAGGGACGAGGAGGTGGTGGTCGTCGGGGGCGGCAACTCCGCCGGTCAGGCCGCCGTCTTCCTCGCGGACAGCGCTCGCCGGGTGCACCTCCTCGTACGGTCCTACGGGCTCTCCGAGAGCATGTCACGCTATCTGATCCGGCGCATCGAGCAGACCCCCACCATCACGGTCCGGACGCGGGCCGAGCTCGTGGCGCTGGAGGGCGAGGCCCACCTCGAGCGCGTCCGCTGGCGGAACCGCGACTCCGGCGAGACGGAGGAGGCCCGGATCCGCCACCTCTTCAGCATGACGGGCGCCGTCCCGAGCACCGCCTGGCTCGCGGACTGCCTTACGCTCGACGACCGGGGGTTCGTGAAGACGGGCTCCGACCTGTCGGCCGAGGAGCTCCGGGCCGCGGGATGGCCCCTGGCGCGTGCCCCGCACCTGTTCGAGGCGAGCCGCCCGGGCGTGTTCGCCGTGGGGGACGTCCGTTCGGGCAGCGTGAAGCGAACCGCCTCGGCGGTCGGAGCGGGATCGATCGCGGTCTCCTTCGTCCACAGGGTGCTGAAGGAGACGGCAGGGGTCGTCGCATGACGACGTCCGCTTGTCACGACGGAGCCCGTACGGGAAATTACCCGGCCAGTCGGATCGTCCGCTCCGTGACCCAGAAGCCCGAGGGAGCCCGTACATGGCTGACGAGGGAAGCAACACCGGCCTCGTGGTGGTCGTCATCGTGCTCGTGGCGGCGCTGCTGTTCGCCGTCTTCTACATGAGGGGCGGCGACGGCGGCGGCGAGGACGCCCAGCTCGACGTCGACGTCAACACCGGCGGCGGCAACGGTGGCGGCGGGATGGCGCTCGTTCAGCCCCCGATCGACCCGGACCCGCCCGAGGGCCTCGGATTCATGGCCTGAGCTGACCGGCCAGGCTCACGCCTCCCCGGCCCGCCGCTCGGTCTCCCGGTCGAGGATCTCGCGGATCGCCTCGATCAGCGGATCCCCGGTCGTGTAGGGTCGACCGTACTCGAGGTTGAAAGAGAAGTCGAAGTCGGGTGGGTTGGCGCCCTGATTGTGCTGGAGGATCGTCTCGAGCTTGTCGAGCGCCTTGGCCAGCCTCGCCTCGGGCGTCTCCGCCGCCTCGTATTCGTCCCACCGCGCGACCACCAGATCCGCCAGCCGTTCGGGCAGCGGATCGACGAGCGTCAGCAGGTCCTCGCGCTCGCGGACGGCCTTGTCCGAGCCGGGTTCCTGCTCGATGGCCGGGACGTCGCCCCGGATCGCCTCGCCCAGGTCGTGGACCACGCAGAGCTCCAGTAGCCGGGCGGCGTCGACCCTCGGATACTCGTCGGCGACGAGCATCGCCATGAGGCAGACCCGCCAGCTGTGCTGGGCCACGCTCTCCCGCTCGCCGCCCGACGTCCACGAGGTGCGACGGGTGTCC
Source organism: uncultured Gemmatimonadota bacterium (assembly GCA_964515425.1). GTDB lineage: Bacteria > Gemmatimonadota > Gemmatimonadetes > Palauibacterales > Palauibacteraceae > CAYVFM01. Next base: position 4,763 of record CAZEUW010000137.1, read on the forward strand.
TTGAGCCGCTCCGCCGCGCGGAGGAATTCGAGGAGCCCCTCGATCTCGGATCGCTGCACGCTGCACCTCCTCCTCCGCGGCGTCACTCTCGGGCGCGGGCAGGATGGTCCCGTGCGGGCGGCTCTGGCAAGCAAGGGGACGGAAGACCTCTTGCGTAGCACGTTCGGGGAACGCTCGACACGCGTCGCGGCGTCGCCGGCGGCGCCGACCACTCTTCCCCGAGGCAGACGACGATGACACCCGACACACCCGAAACGATGAAGGCCGTCGCCGTCGACGAGTTCGGCGGCGTCGAGAAGCTCGATCTGAAGACCCTCCCCGTTCCCGAGCCCGGCCCCGACGACGTCCTGATCCGGCTCGAGTCCGTCGGCGTCGGCGTGTGGGATCCGGTGGAGCGCGAAGGGCTGTTCCACGAGATGTACGGGCTGGAGCCGGACTTTCCTCACGTGATCGGCTTCGAGGGCTCCGGCACCGTGGCGGCCGTCGGGGGCGACGTCACCCGTTTCGAGGCCGGCGACCGGGTGTACGCGGCCCGCTACATGAACCCCTCGGGCGGATTCTACGCGGAGTACGCCGCGGTGGACGCCGACTACGTCTCGCTCGTCCCGGACGAGCTCACCGTCCAGCAGGCGGGCGCGATGCCGGTCGACGCGCTCACCGCCCTCCAGGGCCTCGACGACACGATGGGGCTCGAGGCGGGCGAGTCCGTGCTGGTCTTCGGCGCGAGCGGCGGCGTGGGCCACCTGGCCGTCCAGCTCGCCAGGCGGATGGGAGCCCGCGTGTTCGCCGCGGCGTCGGGCGACGACGGGGTGAATCTCGTCGAGCGGCTGGGCGCGGACGCGGTGGTGGACGGCCGCCGGGTCGACGTGGCCGCGGCCGCCCGCGACTTCGCACCCGACGGCCTGGACGCGGCGCTGCTCACCGCCGGTGGAGAGGCGGCCGAGCGGGCGCTGCAGGCCGTGCGCGACGGAGGGAGGGTCGCCTACCCCAACGGCGTGCGCCCCGAACCGACCGGGCGTCCCCGGCTCAGGATCGACAGCTACGACGGCGCGCCGGGCCGCGAGGCGATCGAGAAGCTCGACCGGCTGATCGCGTCCGGGGCGACAGGGGCGGTGGGCGTGCCCGCCTTCGACGTCCACGTGGCCCGCACGTTTCCGCTCGAGCGGGCCGCCGACGCGCACCGGGCGCTCGGGGAGCACTTCCTCGGCAAGCTCGCGCTCTTGCCCGGCTGAGGAACGGCATCGTCACGAACCGGCCAGAGGAGGAGCTCCCGGCGAGCCCGCCCGTCGTCCTCGGAATGGACCCGGACGTGCTGGCCCTGGGCGCCGCACGCATGGCGGACGCCCTCGCCAACTCCTTCCTGGTCATCGTGCTGCCCCTCTACGTCGCCAGCGGCCAGATCGCCGGCGGCGCGTTCGGGCTCACCGACGCGGCACTGACCGGCATCGTGCTCGCCGTCTTCGGCGTGGTCAACGCCGGCCTCCAGCCGTTCGCGGGCCGTCTCTCCGACCGGGTCGGCCGGCGGAAAGTGTTCGTCGTGACGGGCCTGGTCGGGCTCGCGGCGATGAACGCCCTCTACGCTGCGGCCGACACGGAGCTGGCGCTGCTCGGGATCCGCGCCGCGCAGGGCGCCGCGGTCGCCCTCACCATCCCCGCCAGCATCGCGCTGGTGAACGAGGTGAGCACGATCGATCGGCGGGGCGGCAACATGGGCCTCTACAACTCGCTGCGGCTCGTGGGCTTCGGGCTGGGCCCGCTGGCCGCCGGCGTCGTCGTGGAGGGTGGGCCCTATCGCATCCCCGGCCTCGACCTGCCGATCGACGGCTTCGAGGCGACCTTCTACCTGGCCGGGCTGGCCGCCCTCCTCAGCGTCCTTCTCGTAACGATCTTCGTCCACGATCCGGAAGGCACGAAGCCGACCACCCGGCGCATGGCGATCCGGATCCGGTCGCACGTCGAGGGGACGAGGCTCGACTCGATCTTCACGCTGGGGCTGGCGACGCTGTTCACCGCGGCCTGCATCGCCCTGCTCGCGACCATCGAGCCCGCGGTGAATCGCCGGCTCGGACAGGGGCCCACGCTCTTCGCCGTCGAGTTCGCCGTCTTCATCTTCTCGCTGGCCCTCTTCCAGCCGCTGATCGGATCGGCCAGCGACCGCTGGGGCCGGAAGCGGTTCGTGATCGCCGGGCTCC
>CAZEUW010000138.1:0-6949 GCA_964515425.1 uncultured Gemmatimonadota bacterium
CGGATCACCCGGGCGACGTGGCTCGAGCTGGAGGAAGGCGGGAACGTGCCGGCGACCCGGCGGGAGCTCCAGCGCTCCTGGATCGAGACGATGACCACGCTGGTGGTCGACGCGCCGGAAGGCACGCCCGCGGACGCCCGCTCGGTGGCCCGCGGCGCGCTGAGCGGGGTCGGGGACCGCATCGAGGATCGCCTGGCGGCGGGCGGCGAGACGGACGCCTACACGCGCCACCACCTCGAGGAGAGCCGGGCCCGCATCCGGGAGGCGCTCGAGGCCGGGCTGCAGATCCGGCGCTAGGGGTCGTCGAAGAGCGGATAGGTGGCGACCATCGCCACCCCGAACATCGCGATCCCGGGGTCGAAGGAGCGGGTGAGCACCATGCCGGCGTGGAGCGCGACGCCGAGCAGCCGGGCCGCGCGCCGCGTCCGCGCCGCCAGCAGCAGCGGCCCGATCGCCAGCTCCGCCGCGATCACGCCCCATCCCGCGAGGACCACGGCGGCCTCCGGCACCACGAGGGGCGCCATGTACTGCTCGAGGACCGCGCCGGAGAGGAACTCGGGGTTCAGCTTGGCTAGCCCCGAGAAGAGGTAGACGACGACCACCAGCGCCCGGACGAGGCGCACGGGCAGCCGGCGCGCGCGGCCGTCGCCGACCTCGGCGAGCGACAGCAGCGGCACGAGCATCGCCAGCAGGTAGAGGTGGTTGGAGTACCACTGCCGGTCCAGGGCGAGGACCGCCGCGAGGCAGGCGCCCAGGATCAGGCCGGCGGCGGGCCGCGCCCGCCCCAGCAGGAAGTGGACGCCGCCGACCAGCCACGTCGCCCAGAGCAGCACGGCGATCTCGGGCGTGACCTCGGGCATCCAGGAGGCGTAGGGGAGGCGCAGCGCCTCGGGGAGCGACGCCCGGAGGATCCGTCCCGTGTACTCCCCCAGCGTGCCGAGCACGGCCAGACCCACGGCCACCCGGGCGCGGCGGACCGGCCCGGCGCGGGCGAGCCACGCCCGCGGGCGGAGCAGGGAGTCGCGGGGGCGGAGCGGCTCAGCGATCGCAGGCCACCTCGTGCGAGCCCGCGGCGACCCGGGTCGCTCGGGGGCGGAGCTCGCAGATCCTGCGCAGCAGGGGCGGATCGGGACGGATCTCGTGGCGCCAGTGGGCCAGCAGCGTCGGCAGGGCGACGAACTCCACGCCGTCGGGCCGCTCGACGCGGACCTGCTCGACGGGCGGGATGGTCGAGAACATCTGCCACCCCCACCGGCTGGGGCGCTCCTCGCCGAGCTGGATCGCCGGCACGGCGACCTGGACGGCGAGGAAGAGCGCGGCGGCGGTCCGGACCAGGGTCCGGGAGCCCTCCGCCGCGCCCCTCGTCATCGCGGAGTCGGGGGCGTCAGGATCTTTCCTGATCCTCCGCCTGCCCGTCCGTCTACTCCTCCATGCCGTCCTCGTCCTCCGGGCCGCCGACGGGTCCCATCATCTCGCCCTCGACCTTCGCGGCCGTCATCGGCGCCACGAAGATCTCGTCGCGATGGTGGGAGTAGTACTTGCTGAACAGCTCCTGGGCCTCCTGGAAGTCCTCGTAGCCCTCGTCCCCCTCCTCCGGGGCCGGGTTGGCCTCGTAGTAGTCGTCGCACGGCTGGCCGCACTCCGCCTCGATGTCGGCGATGTCGGCGTACTCGGCGACCAGGTGGATGTCCGAGGCGTCACCGCCCCAGTTGTGGAGGAGCACCCGGAAGTTGATCACGTTCGGGTTGAGCTGGGTGGCCGGGATCACCTGCTCCATCAGGAACGGCATCACCTGCGGCCGATGCTGGAAGGGGACCTTGAAGCTCGTCACGGTCGTGACGCGGGTCCCGGGCTCCTCCTGCCCGTCCTCCTGCGCGACGAGCGTCGAGGGGAGGAGGACGAAGGAGGCGGCGATCACCAGGGCACAGAGGGACGTCCAGGGTCGTGCGGCGTGCGGCATGTCGGGCTCCTGTCGGGAAGTGAATCGGGATGGGCGCGCCCGGGAGGGGCGGCCGGGAACAGGTACGGTGCTGCGCTGCGATTCATGTACGACGCGGGGAGAGCGATCCCCACCGGAGACGTAGCGGATCTGTTCAGGCCACTTGCTGCAGGCGGACGGAGCCCGGCGGACGGAGCTCACCGTCCTGGTCCGAGAAGGCCACGCCCGACTCGAACGCCAGCGTCCCGGCCCAGCCGAACGCCTGCCAGAGCTCGTCGACCAGCTCCTCGAACCGGGGCGAGGGCGGCTTCTCCGCGGTCACGATCACGTCCCAGCCCTCCTCCGACTTCCGGAGGCGGTAGACCAGCTCCGCCAGCCCCTTCGGGGCCGGCGCGTAGATCAGCGTCGCGCCCTCCGGCTGTGCGATCTCGCCGAAGACGATCGTCGGGTCCTCGTCGGGGGGCGGAAAGCCCAGCTCGTCGAGTCGACCCAGGACGTCCTCGTCGCGGGAGGCGGGGAAGGCGAGCGCGACCGAGGCGGCGTTCGGCTTGAAGGGGGGCCAGTGGGCACCGACCACCACGCCGCTGTCGGGCTCGAACCACTTGAACTCCCCGAAATTCCGACGGGCCGGGACCGCCCGAAAGGAGGCGCCGCCCTCGTGGAAGCGGCCGTTCTCCATGAGCTGACGGTGGCGGGAGACGAAGTGGTGGAGGCGGTCGAAGCCGCCCCCGGACGGCACCTGCGCGAGCGAGGACATCCGCCCGTGGATCCTGTCCATCCGATACCGGAACAGGTCGGCGGCGAGCGTTCCGGTTCGCGGATATCTCAGCTTCGTGTCGGGCATCGAATCCTCTCCACGCCACTGTGGGGCGTCCGGACCTCGCCGGGCGCCGACGTCGGCGTCGCTGCACTGGCGATCCGCAAATCTAGCACCGCGAGCCCCGACACGGGAGGGCCGGGCGGCGAGGGCGGGCTCAGCCGTCCCTCGGAGGGCGGATCGGCGGCATCGGCACCCGCGGGAAGGGGGCGAGCCGGAACGCGCCCCGCCGGCCCTCGCCGGCCCGTCCCTCCGGCGGCGCCGGCGCGCCGGGGCCGAGGAAAACCGGCACCGGCACGGGGAGAACGCCTCCCCTGAGCACGCCGAAGCGGGAGAGGCCCCCGTGATGCGTGACGTCCTCGACGTCCGCGGCGGAGGGGGCCGGTGCGGGATCGCCGGCGGCCGCCCCCCCGCCGTCGGCCTCCGTGCCGTCTCCGGCTCCGGCGTCCACCGACGTCGGATACAGGACCTCGACCTCCGCGCCACTGTCGCGCGGGCGCGACACCTCGTCGCCGCCTGTCGCCGCCCTGCCGCCGTCGGCCACCCGCGTCACGAGCACCCGCAGCCTCAGGCCGAGCGCCCGGACCGTCGCCGGATCGATGCAGCCGCACACCTCGAGCTCCCTCGACCGCTGGAACGCCCGGAGGGCGCGGCGGGCGTCCGCGTCGAGTCGGCCGTCCACCGTCCCCGGCGCGTGACCCTCCTCGGCGAGGCGTCGCTCCACGGCCGCGACCTCCGTCGCGGTGAGCGGGCTCATCAGCTCGATCGCGCGCTCGCCCGTCGACGGCCGCACCGTCTCCACGGCGCGCAGCGAGGTCGCCTGCGCCGCGGTGTCGACCGGCAGCAGGGCGACCGACAGGACGGACGCGAGGAGGACTGCCGCCGCACCTCCCGTGGTCGGACGAGCGCTCGGGGGGCTCACGGTCCCGCCTCCGCCTCGGCCTCCGGGCTCGAGGGGGGGACGAACTCGCCGCCCTCCTTCACCGCGTCGTCCGGCGTGATGCGGCCCTCCTGCTTCAGCACGTCCGCGAGGTTCTCGTACTGGAGGGAGCCCTGCCACGAGAACGCCTTCCGGTACGCCTCCACCAGCTCGGAGAAGCGCGGCTCGGGCGGCTTCTCCGCCGTGAGCAGGACGTCCCAGCCGTCGGGACCGCGGCGGATCCGGAAGACGAGCTCGGCGAGCCCCGCCGGCGCGGGCGCGTAGATCAGCGTCTTCCCCTCCCGGTGGGTCAGCTCGCCGAAGATGAAGGTCGGGTCCTCTTCCGGCGGACGGAACCCGAGCGCGGCGAGCCGCTCGAGCGGATCCCGGTCGGGCGGCAGGGGGAAGCCGAGCGCGACCGAGGCCGGCTCGCCGTGGAGGGGAGGGAAGTGCGCCCCGAGGACGACGACGTTCTCGGGGTCGTACCAGCGCAGCATGCCGAAGGCGCGCGCCGAGGGCACGGGCCGGAAGGAGGCGCTCGCGGCCGCCATGCGCCCCCTCTCCGAGGAGTCGCCCTCCAGGATCTCCTTGTGCAGCCGGACGAAGTCCTCGAGCCGCGCCATCGCCGCCTCGTCGACGCCGGCCGCGCGAGCGGCCTCGTCGGGCTCGAAGTTCGCGTACGCCGGCTCGAAGCTTCGCTCGAACTCCTCCTCGCTCATCGCGAAGAGGCGGGCGCCCGGTGTGCCCGGCGGGGGATAGTCGTCTCGGTCGCGCAATTCGGTCATTTCGTCCAATCCATGGTCGGGCCGCAAAGTATGCCGGTGACCGCTCGTCCGCTACGGGAGGGGCAGCGTCACCACGAAGGTGGTACCCTCGCCCCTGCCGCTCGTGGCATCGATGGCGCCGCCGTGCAGCTCGACGACCTCGCGGGCGATCGAGAGGCCCAGCCCGCTCCCCTCCGCCTGCCCGCTCCCGCTCCGGTAGTACGGCTCGAAGACGTGGACCAGCTCGTCCTCCGGGATCCCCGGTCCGTGGTCGCTCACGCGGAACCGGAAGCAGTCGCCGTCCGCCTCCGCCCGGAGCTCCACGCGCTTCCCGGGTTCGCTGTACTTGAAGGCGTTGGACAGGAGGTTGCCGAGCACGTCGTCGCGGATCCGGTCCGGGTCGACGAGGATCTCGGCGGGGGCCTCCGACGCGACCTCGACGTCGAACTCGATCCGGCGCTGCCGGGCCAGGGGGGCGAACCCCGTGCGCAGCTCGTGCATCAGGTCCTCGAGGCGGACGAGCTCGGGCTTCACCTCGAGGGAGCCCGCCTCGACGCGGGCGAGGTCGAGGAGCCGATCGATCCGGGCCACGACGTCCTCGGTCTGGTCGCCGATCTCGGCCAGGGTGTCCCGCTGTTCCGAGGTCAGCTCGCCGAACTCGCCGTCGGCGAGCATCGCGGCGTAGCCCTGGATCACGGCGACCGGGGTCTTGAGACGGTGGGTCATCGCGCTCATGAACTCGGCCTTCAGGGCGTTGAGCTCGCCCAGCCGCCTGGTCATCTTCCGGAACGAGCGGGCGAGGTCGCCGATCTCGTCCTTCCGGTCGTACGGGAGGTCCTCCGGCGTGGTGAGCTCCCCTTCCGCTACGGCGGAGGTGGCCTCCCGCAGCCGGCGGAGAGGACCGACGAGCGAGCCGGTGATCCGGACGCCGATCAGCCCCGCCAGCAGCAGCCCGATGGCCAGGCCGAGAAAGGCGTTGCGGGTGGCCGTCGTGCTGATCTCCTGCGCCCGCGCCACCGCCGCGGAGCTCTCGCGCGTCGCGGCCTCCTCGACGGTGCTCAGCGCCCGGCTGGTGGGCCCGACCAGGGCGCTGAACTCGCCGAAGCTCGTCGTGGCCTCCTCGAGCTCGCCGGCGCGGACCCGTTCCCGCACCTCCGACGCCCGATCGCGCAGCGCGCCGACGAGGGTGGCCGCCGCCCGGACCTCCCGTCCGTAGCCGAGGTCGCCGAGCGTCCGCATCTCCTCCGCGACGCGGGCGAGCGCCGAATCGGCCCTCGCGCCGCCGCGGCCGCTCCCGGTGGCCGCGTGGCTCCTGAGCATCTGTCGGGCGTCGGCGAGGCCGGCGTTCGCCCGCCCGACCGCCGCCGTCGCCGCCGCGTGGCGCTCGCGCAGCTCGACGGCGACGCCACGGAGGGATTCGAGCCGGAGCGCCCCGTACAGGGCCGGGATCGAGACGGCGAGGGCGATCGCCGACAGCGCGACGACCAGCCGGGCGCGGAGGCTCACGGCTCCTCGGGCGTCTCGAGCAGGCGGCGGAGGCGATCCACCTCCGCGCGGAGCCGCTCCACCCGCACCGCCACGGCGGTGTCCCGGAGCGACGGGAGCGCCACCGGGGGCACCGGGGGCTCGGCCGGCTGGACGACGGCTTCGCAGCCCGCGCCGGGCTCGGCGGAGGGTGCGGGCAGGCGGGCGGGGCGGACCTCTCCTCCCAGCTCGAGGGCCGAGAGGTAGAGGGCCGCGGCCACCGGACGCAGCCAGGAGTGGCGGGGCTCGCTCTCGACCGCGGCCGCAGCGGCCGTGGCGGCGAGATCCGGGTCCCGGCCGCCCCGGGTCGGATCGAGGGCGGCCGACGCGAGCACGACGAGCGCCTGACGCCCCCGCGGCGCCCGGCCGCAGCGGCTCCAGGTGGCCAGCAAGGCCCGGTCACGCTCCGCCGCGCCGCCGCCCGGCGGGGGGAGCAGCGGGAGCGGGGACGTCGGCGCGGTGTCCCGTGACGCAGGGGTAGCGTCGGGGGCCGGATCACCCCCGTCGGGCACCGGGGTGCCGGCTCGACCGGAAGCGCAGGCGACGGCGAAGGCGAGCAGCAGCGTCGGGACGACGTGCGACGAACGCATGGATCCCGAAGGTGACGCGGGCGACGGCGCTCCGCAACCGGAGCTAGAGCGGTGCTCCGCCCCCCTGCTCCAGCATGGCCAGGAAGCGGTCGGCCAGCTCGGGATCGAACTTCCAGTCGCGCATCTCGCGCATCATCCCGAGGGCCTCCTCCCGGGAGAAGGCGTCGCGGTACACCCGGTCGTGGGTGAGGGAGTCGTAGACGTCGGCCACCGCGACGATGCGGGCCTCGACCGGGATCTCCTCGCCGGCGAGGCCGTCCGGGTAGCCGCTTCCGTCCCAGTTCTCGTGGTGGTGGAGCGCGATCGACGCCGCCAGCTCGAGGATCGGGATCCCGCTGCCCGACAGGATCCGCGCGCCGATCCGGGTGTGGGTCTTCATCACGTCGAACTCCTCGG
>CAZEUW010000139.1:0-6905 GCA_964515425.1 uncultured Gemmatimonadota bacterium
CAGCATCGCCCTCGGCCACCCCTTCGCGGCCACCGGCGCCCGCATCCTGTCCCAGGCGGCGGCGGAGCTCGCCGACGAGCCGGCCGGCACCCGGTGCGTGGTCAGCGTCTGCGCGGCGGGCGGGCTCGGGCACGTGGCCCTGCTGGAGGCGGTCTGACGGAACGCCGGTCGTCGCGGCCCGACCGTCGGCGGCGAGCGCCCTACGGCTCCTTCGCCTCGACGTGCCGGGCGAAGTTGTCGAGGATGGCCTGCCAGCCCCGGCGCTGGAACTCCTCGTCCATCTCGGTCTCGGCGTCGAAGGTCTCCCGGATCCGCACGCCGCCGTCCGCTTCCTCGAACTCCACGACGACGCGGCGTCCGTCGTCGAGCTCGTACGCGATCGTCTCGTGCTCGACGACGCGGGTGTACGTGCCGCGGAAGTCGAAGCCCGCGCTGCCGTCCCTGGCTTCCATCCTCGAGTAGAACGAGCCGCCTTCGCGAAGGTCCACCTCGCTCTCCGTCGTGTGCCAGTCGTCGGAGGCGGCGTTCCACCGTTCGATGTCCTCCGGTCTCGTCCAGGCCGCCCACGCGGTGGCCAGGTCGGACCGCACGGTCGTCTCGACGGTGATCTTCACGTCTTCCTCCTTCGTACGAGTTCCGCCGTCACCACCAGGGCGCCGAAGAGCCCGGCGCCGAGGGCGACGTGGAGCGCCCTGAGCCCCTCGGGCAGCGTCTGCAGCACCATCGCGGCGGCCACCGCGAGCTGCGCCACCGCCAGCAGCGCGACCGACACCGAGGCCCGCACGGCCGCCCGGTCGTCGGGCCGGCCGCGGGTCACCAGCGCGGGGAGCGCCACGGCGAACAGGACCATCGCGTAGGCGGCCATCCGGTGCCCCCAGTGCAGGTGGACACGGAAGCCGGGCTCGGGGAACAGCTCGCCGTTGCAGAGGGGGAAGCCCTGGCACGCGGGCGCGGCGCCGAGGTTCGCCACCAGCGCCCCCAGCAGGACCACCGCGAATCCGAGCCCGGCCGCGGCCCACGCCGTCGCGGCCGTACGATCGCGCTCGGGCCGCCGCTCCCCGGACAGCGCCCGCGTCGCCCCCGCCAGCAGCACCGCGAGCAGCGCCATCGCCGTCCCCAGGTGGAGGATCACGGAGGTCGGCGGCAACTCGAGCCGCACGGTCACCGCCCCCAGGAGCACCTGCACGACGAGCAGGACGAGCGCCACGGCCGAGAGGGTCCGGCGCCACCCCCACCCCCCTCCGCGGCCCGGCCACCAGGCGTGCCCCGCCAGCCCGACCACCATGACGCCGACCACGGCCGCGAAGAGCCGGTGGCTCCACTCGATGAAAGTCTCGAGATCCATCAGGGGGATCCACTGGCCGTTGCACCGCGGCCAGTCCGGGCCGCAGCCCATGCCGCTGCCCGTGATCCGCACCCAGCCGCCCAGCACGATGAGCAGGAACACGGCGCCCGCCGTCACGACGGCGAGCAGGCCCCAGCGTCGCGCGGCGCGGTGCGGTGCGGTGGTGTCGGAGGCCATCTCGAAGGACGGAGTCGGGTGCGAGGCGGACCCCCCGTCGCGGGGCGGATCCGGTTTGCGTATCTCGCGGCGCGGATGCGAAGTTTCGCCGCTCGGATCGGCCGGCGAAGATACCCGCGGGGGAGCGCTCCCGCCACGCCGCCCGCGGACGCCGGAGCGGCCGCCTCGACCCCCCGAGACGTCGGGAGGAGCACCCCGGAATGGCCAGCCTGAAGGAGCGAATCTCGGTCTTCGCCGTGCGCAAGCTGGCGCCGCGGCTCCGGCCGCACCTGGGCGCGCTCGCCGCGGCCGGCCTCTTCCTCGCCGTCAGCGCCGCGATCGGCCTGGCCTTCCCCGCCATCGTCGGCCGCCAGATGGACGCCGCCTTCATCGAGCGGAACGTCGGCCAGCTGGACACCTTCGCGCTGGTGCTGCTGGGCCTGTTCGCCGTCCAGGCGGTCCTCAACTACCTGGAGGTCTACCTCCTCGGCTCGGTCTCCGAGAAGGTGGTGACCGAGCTCCGGATCGACCTCTACGGGCACCTCCTCCGGCTCTCGCCCGGCTACTTCACCGAGGCGAGCTCCGGGGAGCTGACCAGCCGCCTCGCGTCGGACTGTTCGACCCTCCAGAACCTGCTGACCCACCAGGTCGGCGAGCTGCTGCGGCAGCTCCTCTACCTGGTCGGCGGCCTCACGCTGCTGGCCCTGCTCCACGGCCAGCTCATGGTCACGGTGCTCGTCGCGGCGCCCGTGGTGGTCCTGCTCGCCTTCGCGGCCGGCCGCTACCTCCGCGCGCGGAGCACCGAGGTCCAGGACCGGATCGCCGAGTCCCACGGCGTGGCCGAGGAGGCGCTGTCGCAGATCCCCGTCGTCCAGAGCTTCGTGCGGGAGGAGTGGGAGCTGGCCCGGTACGTCACCCGGATCCGGAGCGCGCTCGAGGCCGCGATCCGGAGGGCCCACGCCCGCGGCCTCTTCTTCGGGGCGCTCACCTTCCTCGCCTTCGGGGGCGTCGTGGTGGTGCTCTGGCAGGGCGCGCGGCTGGTGGCGACCGGGAGCATCACCGCGGGCGAGCTGGTCCAGTTCCTCCTCTACTCGGTGCAGGTGGCGGCCGCGGTGACCGCGCTCGGCTCGGTGTGGGGCAGCTACCAGGAGGCCCAGGGCGCCGCCCGCCGCGTGTTCGAGCTGCTGGAGACCGAGCCCCGCGTACGGAGCCCCGACGACCCGGTGGCCCTCCCGGACGAGGGCCCGGGCGAGATCGCGCTCGAGGAGGTCTGGTTCCGGTACGGGGACGAGGAGCCCTGGGCCCTCGAGGAGATCGACGTCCGCATCCGACCGGGCGAGGTCGTCGCCCTGGTGGGACCGAGCGGCGCGGGGAAGACCACGGTGACGCGGCTCGTCCCCCGCTTCTGGGACCCGGTCCGGGGACGCGTCACCCTGCACGGCCGCGACCTGCGCGAAGTCGCGCTGGAGGACCTGCGGCGACGGATCGGGCTCGTGCCGCAGGAGCCGACGCTCTTCGCCGGCACGGTGGCCGAGAACGTCGGCTACGGGGACCCGGGCGCCGACCGGGAGGCGATCGTGCGAGCGTCGCGGGCGGCCCACGCGCACGAGTTCGTCGAGACCCTTCCGGAGGGCTACGAAACCCTGGTGGGGGAGCGCGGCGTCCGGCTCTCGGGCGGACAGCGCCAGCGGCTCGCCCTGGCGCGCGTCTTCCTCAAGGCGCCGCGGATCCTCCTGCTGGACGAGGCCACCAGCAGCCTGGACTCCGAGAGCGAGCGGCTGGTCGAGGAGGCGCTGGGCACGCTCATGGAGGGTCGCACCACGCTGATCATCGCCCACCGGCTCAGCACGGTCCAGCGGGCCGACCGGCTGCTCGTCCTCGAGGGAGGGCGGATCGTCGAGGAGGGGCCGCACGAGGAGCTGCTCGCCGCCGACGGCCTCTACGCGCGCCTCTACCGCGGCCAGCTCCTGGAGCCGGGGCTCGCCCCGAGCGGATGAGAGCCGTCGGACACCGCCGCGTCCCCGCGCTGCCGCTCGTGCTCCTCGTCGTCCCGGGCCTCCTCGGCGGCCCCGACCGGGCCGTGGCTCAGGAGCCGCCGCCGTCCGACACCGCGGTCGAGGTGGACGAGGTCGTGGTCACCGTCACGCGGGACAGCCTCGAGCTGTCGCGGGTTCCCTTCGCCGTCTCCTCGGTGCCGGCGGGCACGGCGCTCGCCTCGGAGCGGCGTCGGTCGCTGGCCGAGGTCCTCCGGTCCGTGCCGGGGGTGCAGGTCTTCGACCGGCGCAACGTGGCGCTCGGGGACCGGATCGTGCTCCGGGGCTCCGGCGCCCGGGCCCAGTTCGGCGTACGCGGGATCAGGGTCATGGCCGACGGCGTCCCCCTGACCCTGCCCGACGGGCAGTCCACCCTCACCAACCTCGACCTCGGCGCCGCCGAGCGCGTGGAGGTGCTGCGGGGGCCGGCGGCAGCGCTCTACGGCAATGCCGCGGGGGGGGTGATTCGCGTGCGGTCGGGCGGCTTCTCCGGCGGCCCGTTGCGCGTCCGCCCGCGGCTGGCGATCGGCGCCGCGGGCTTCCGGAAGGAGGAGGCGGGCGCCTCCGCGCGGACGGCCGGCGTCGACTGGACGCTCCACCTCTCCCACATGGAGACCGACGGCTTCCGCGAGCACGCCTCCGCGGAGGTTTGGCGGGCCAACCTCGTGGCCCGCCGCGACGACGGCGACGGCGAGCTCCGGGCGGTGGTCAACCTCTACGACACGCCGTTCGCCGAGAACCCGAGCTCGCTCTCCTTCGAGGACGCCCGGGAGGCCCCGCGCTCGGTCCGCCCCCTCGTGATCGAGCAGGGGCTGGGCGAGGAGGCCCGTCAGCTCCAGGCCGGCGTCTCGGCCTCCCTCCCGCTCGGCGGCGCCACGTCGCTCGAAGCGTCGGCGTGGGGCCTGACGCGCGACCTCCGCAACCCGATCCCCTTCCGGGTGATCGGGATCGACCGGGCGGCCGGCGGTCTGCGGGCACGTGTCGACGGGACGCTGGCCGGCGGCGCGTCGCGATGGACCGCCGGCCTGGAGGCGGGGCTGCAGCGCGACGACCGTCGCGAGCGCGAGAACCTGGGCGTCGGGGAGGAGGGCGAGCGGGCGCGGGCGGGCGAGACCCTGCTCGACCAGAAGGAGGAGGTCGCCTACCTGGCCCCCTTCCTGCAGCTCGAGGCCCGGCCCCTGCCCCGCCTCTCGGTCACCGGCGCCCTGCGCCTGGACGCCTACCGGTTCTCGGCCGACGACGCCCTGCTCGCCGACGGCGACGACTCCGGCCGGCGCGACCTGTCGCGGCCGAGCCCCGTCGTCGGGATCGCCTGGCGCGCGTCGGACCCGGTCACGCTGTACGCCAACGTCTCGACCGCCTTCGAGACCCCGACCCTGTCGGAGCTCTCGAACCGCCCCGACGGGGGCGGCGGCCTGAACCCGGACCTCGAGCCGGAGCGGCTCCTCGCCGGCGAGGTGGGCGTGCGGGCGCGGCTCGCGGGGCTGGTCGGCGAGGCGGCGCTGTACGAGGCCTCGGTGACCGACGCGCTGGTGCCCTTCGAGGGCCCCGAGGAGCAGGTCTTCTTCCGGAACGCGGGGGAGGTCTCCCGCACGGGCGTCGAGCTCCGCCTGGCGTGGCGGCCCCGCCCGTGGCTCGAAGCGTCAACGACCTACACCCACCAGGACCACCGCTTCGAGACGTTCGGCGCGGCCGGCGACTCGCTGGCCGGACGCCGCGTCCCCGGCGTCCCGGTGCATCGGGTCCACGCGGAGGTCGCGGCGGGGGCCGAGTGGGGCCCGACCGGCTCGGTGCGACTCGGGTGGACCGACGCCTATCCGGTGGACGACGCGAACACCGCTTTCGAGCCGTCCCATCGGGTGGTCGACCTGCGCGGCGGGTGGAAGACCCGGGTCGACGGCTGGCGGTTCCGGCCCTTCGTGGCCGTGGACAACCTGTTCGACGAACGCTACGACGCGTCGGTCGTGCCCAACGCCTTCGGGGGGCGGTACTACGAGCCCGCGCCCGGCCGTCAGCTCTTCGGCGGGATCGCGGTGGGACTGCCCGGCCCGTGAGTCGGCCGGGGGCTCAGCCCTCGGACAGGTAGGGCTCCGCCGCGCTCAGCAGGCGGGCCTCGCTCTGCGGGCCGAGGAAGCGCTCCCGGATGATCCCCTGGCGGTCCACGATGTAGGTGGTGGGGAAGCCGGTGGCCTGGAAGCGCTCGACGACGTCCCGCGTGCTCGCCCTCCACACCGGATACCCCACCGCGTAGTCCTCCAGGAAGCGGCGGATGTCCTCCGGGCTGCCCGACTGCACGGCCAGGCCGACGACGGTCCCGCCGCGGGGCTCGATCTCCTCCTGGAGGTCGACCAGGTGCGGGATCTCCGCCCGGCACGGCGGGCACCAGGTGCCCCACAGGTTGAGGACGACGACGCGGCCCGAGAGGTCGCGGAGGGAGGCCGAGTCCCCGTCCAGCGTCGCGAACCGGCCCGTGTCGACCGGGATCGCCAGCGAGCCGCGGCTCCCGGCGGCGTCGGCCTCTTCCGCGGCGGCGCCCTCCGTAGCGGTCGCTCCCGCGCGGGCCGGCCCGTCCCCGGTGTCGCCCGGGGACAGACCGATCCACAGGCCCGCCGCGGTCGCGGCGAACAGGAGCACCAGCATCGTGAGGAGGTGGCGTCGTGTCATGTTGGCTCCCTACCCTTCAGCGGTAAGATACGTTCGGCCTCCCGACCGTGCACCGCCGACCCGGGGAAACGTGCCCAGACCGCCGTCGGCTTCCGACCTGCGCCAGGAGCTCCGCTCCTACTACGAGCCCCTGCTCCCCTACTGGGACGCGACCCTCGCGGGCCGGGGCGACCTGGCCTTCTGGAGCGAGCGCGCCGAGGCGTGGTCGGATCGGACCGTGCTCGAGCTCGGCTGCGGCAACGGGCGCGTCACCGAGGTGCTGGTCCGCTCGTGCCGCCGGGTGATCGGCATCGACCTCGACCTCGGGGCGCTCGGCCAGGCCCGATCGAGGCTCGGCGCGTCGGCCGACGTCCGGCTGATCGCGGCCGACATGCGGGAGCTCGAGCTCGGACGCCGCTTCCCGGTCGCGGTGGCCGCCAACGATCCCTTCTCCCACCTGCGCGCGGACGCCGACCGCCGCCGGGCCCTCGATCGGATCGCCGCGCACCTCGCGCCCGGCGGGAGGTTCGTCCTCGACGCGCTGTGGCTCTCCGACGACTGGCTCGAGGAGGCCCGCACCGGGGGCGGCCGCACCGAGGAGCGGACGGTCGAGGAGGGCGAGGACGGACGGGAGCTCCGGGTACGCCACACCTGGCGCCCGGCCCCCGAGGGACGGGTCTTCGAGGCCCGCTACGAGGTGTGGATCGACGGCGAGCGGCGGGGGGACG